>JBCDIB010000163.1:0-5845 GCA_038749385.1 Pseudomonadota bacterium
AGGGCGGATTGTTCTTCTCTTCGCAGGGGTGAAAGCGGGTGTTTTCCAGCAGCAGCACGTCGCCATCGCCCATGGCAGCGATGGCAGTTTTTGCGGGTTCGCCGCAGCAATTATCAGCAAAGCCGACGGTGTGGCCAAACACTTTCTCGATGGCCGGAACGATCTGCTTCAGGCTCATATCAGGCACGATTTGGCCCTTTGGTCGCCCGAAGTGCGCAAGCAGCACCACTCTCGCGCCCTTGCCGGACAGCTCCGAAATAGTCGGTTTGATGCGTTCGATACGGGTGGCGTCGGTGACCACACCGTCTTCCATGGGCACGTTCAAATCTACCCGGACGAGGCACACTTTGCCGGAAATATCCGTGAGGTCGTCGAGGGTGCGGAAAGCTTTGGTGGTCATGCGAGGAACTCCGGGCCACTTATTTGGCAGGCTGATGTTTGGCAAACTGATAGGCCTTCCAGTCCATCAAGCAAGGCCTAACTATTGGTCAGCCCCGCAACTGCTGTGATGATCCAAAGGCACTGGAATGCAGAACCAAACTCAACCTGATCTGATTTATGGGTTCGACGCACTGTGCGGCTGGTGCTACGGCTTGATCCCTGCCATGCGAGCGCTGGTTGCACAGCGCCCCGAACTGAAAATCGAGATTGTGCATGGCGGTTTGGTGACCGGCGACAGGGTCGGGCCGTACAGCCAGATGGCGGACTATATCCGTGGGGCGTCGGCGCGCATGAGTGAGGTGACGGGCCAGAAATTGTCGCCGGCATTCTTCCAGCTCATAGAAAGTGAGCCACCCATCATCTCAGGTTCTGCCAAACCCGCTTGGGCGATTATGCAGATGCGGACCATTGCACCTGAATATGAGCTGGCATTCGCCCACGGCGCACAGGAAGCACATTTTCGCGATGGCAAAGACCTCAACGACCCACAAACATATGCAGACATTGCGGCGGCCCACGGTTTGCCGCTGCCGGATTTGAGTGGGTTGGAGCGTGCAAATGAGGGTACTCCAATTGTCCGCGACGAGTTCGCGCGGGCCGGACAGATGGGCATCCGGTCCTTCCCGACGTTGGCCATTCGTACGGCACCCGGCAGCGGCGGATATTCGCAGCTTACCTCCGTCTATGATCCTGCGGAATTCGTAACCTTGGTGAGCGAAACGCTTCCCACTTCCTCTTAAACCGGGCTCTGGCCGTCGGGATCGCGTTCGTCGAGGTAGGCCGCTTCCGCCGGTGTGTTTTCGCGGCCCAGCGCCGCGTTGCGTGTGGGGTATCGGCCAAAGCGCTCGATCACGTCGCGGTGGCCGGTGGCAAATTTGAATGCGTCGTCCAAACCCAGCGCCTTGAAAAGCGGTAAGCCATCGTCATGAACTTTCAGGCTTTCGGCGTGCATGTAGGGCATCAACAAGAAGTGACGCTGCTCGGCGGTGAGCTGCTGGTCATATCCCTGCCGCACGGCTTCCTGCGCCAGAGCCAAGGCCTGCCGATCATAGGAATAGGCTTGCCCGAAGCCACGGTGAATTTGGCGCGAAAACTGGTCCAGCACAATTATCTCGGCCAGGCGGCCATGGGGCGTATCACGCCAATGGCTCAGCTCGCCCGCACCGGCTGCGGCCAGTGTTTCGGCAAAATTGTCCGAGACCTTGGCATCAAACGCGGGCCCACCCTGCCACCAATCGCTTTCACCATGTTCGGTGAACCAGAAGTTCAGGACGGTGTCCGGGGCGATGACATCGGTCATTTTACGCTCCGCTAAGAAAAGGCCGCCCGGGCGGGCGGCCTGTCTAAAAGCAGATAGGGCGTGCTGGTTTCGGCTTACAGAAACTTGGCCCTCGCGATGGCGGTGTCGCCCATGCGGTTCGAGAAGCCCCACTCATTGTCATACCAGCTCAGAACGCGCACGAGATTGCCATCAAGCACTTTGGTTTGCTGACTGGCGAAGTTGGACGAGTGCGGGTCGTGGTTGAAGTCGATGGAGACTTTGCTTTGCGGATCATAGTCCAGCACACCCTTGAGCTCGCCTTCGGCAGCAGCCTTCACGGCTTCGTTCACTTCTTCTGCGGTCACATCACGGGACGGCACGAATTTGAGGTCGATGAGCGAGACGTTTGGTGTCGGCACGCGTATGGCGGAGCCGTCTAGCTTGCCGTCCAGTTCCGGCAGCACAAGGCCAACGGCTTTGGCCGCGCCGGTGGATGTCGGGATCATGGACATGGCCGCTGCGCGGGCCCGGTAAAGGTCGGAATGCATGGTATCGAGGGTTGGCTGGTCGCCCGTGTAGGAGTGCACGGTCGTCATGTAGCCCTTCTCAATACCAAAGGCTTTGTTCAGCACATAAGCGACCGGCGCGAGACAGTTGGTGGTGCATGATGCGTTGGAGACAACGTGGTCGTCCGCTGTCAGCACATCATGGTTCACACCGTAAACGATGGTTTTGTCCGCGCCCTTGCCCGGGGCCGAAATGAGCACGCGCTTGGAGCCGTTCTCCAGGTGCATGGCCGCTTTATCGCGGGCCGTGAAGATGCCGGTGCACTCAAGGGCGATATCAACATCGGACCAGGGCAATTCTTTTGGGTCACGAATGGCAGTCACGCGAATGTCGTTGCGGCCCAGATTGATGCTGTCGCCATTTACAGTGACCGTGCCAGGGTAGCGGCCATGGACTGAATCGTAGCGCAGCAGGTGGGCGTTGGTTTCCACCGGGCCAAGATCGTTGATTGCCACGACTTCCAAGTCGGTGCGGCCACTTTCGTAAATGGCGCGAAGCACGTTTCGGCCGATGCGGCCAAAGCCGTTAATGGCAACTTTTACAGCCATGAGGGTCTCCTGAGGTGGGGCAGATCAAATATGACGAATGTCGGAAGCAGACATAGACTGCGCGACAGGGGGAATCCACCCGTCGCGCGTCATGTTGTCAGTTCGTGGTGTGCTGGTGTTAGCCCAATTGTGTTTTGGCAGCCTCGGCAACCGCATCGGCGGTGATGCCGAAATGCTTGTACAGATCGTCAATGGGGGCAGATGCGCCGAAGCTGTCCATGCCGATGAACTTGCCGGTTTCGCCAAGGAACAGGTTCCACCCCATTTCAACGCCAGCTTCCACGGCAACGCGGGCAGGGGCTGAGCCAATGACGGATGCGCGGTACTCTTCGCTTTGGGTGCGGAACAATTCAAACGAGGGTACGGACACGACCCGGGCGCCTATCCCGTCCTCTTCCAGCTTGGCCTTGGCGTCGAGTGCGATGTTCACTTCAGACCCGGATGCGAACAGGGTCACCTGCTCCTCCAGCGATGTGTCGGCCACCGTGTAGGCACCCTTGGCGCAATGATTCTTTTCATCGTGCTCGGTACGGAAGGCGGCGAGGCCCTGGCGCGTCAGGGCAAGGACGGTCGGGCCGTCGGTGCGCTCCAGCGCGATTTGCCAGCATTCAGCGGCTTCCATGGCATCGCCGGGGCGCAAGGTCACCAGGCCTGGGATGCAGCGCATGGCGGCCATATGCTCGACGGGTTGGTGGGTCGGGCCATCCTCGCCAAGCCCGATAGAATCGTGGGTCATCACATAGACAACCCGCTGATGCATGAGCGCAGACAAGCGAATGGCGGGACGGCAATAGTCGGTGAAGGCGAAAAAGGTGCCGCCATAGGGGATCAGACCCCCATGAAGTGCGATGCCGTTCATGGCTGCGGCCATGCCGTGTTCGCGAATGCCGTAGCCCACATAACGTCCGGTGAAATCATCGGCGCTGATGGTGGTCATGCCACTGGTCTTGGTGTTGTTGGAGCCGGTGAGATCTGCGGAACCACCCAGTGTTTCAGGTACGGCACCGTTGATCACTTCCAACGCCATTTCGCTCGATTTACGGGTGGCAACTTTCGGCTGGTCGGCGGCGAGCGTCTGGCGATATTCCTCTATGGCACGCTCGAAACCCGATGGCAGGCGGCCTTCCATGCGCCGCAGAAACTCACCCTTGCGTTCTGCATCGGCGGCTTCCAGGCGCTGATCCCAGTCATGGCGCGTCTTGGCGGCGTTGAGGGCTGCAATGCGCCAGGCATCATAGACTTCTGTGGGAATATGGAAGGGCTCATGCTCCCAACCGATGGCTTCACGGGTGGCGGCAATCTCATCGTCACCCAGCGGCGAACCGTGGGCTTTGGACGTGCCTGCCTTATTGGGCGAGCCAAACCCGATCTGGGTTTTGCAGGCGATCATTGTGGGTTTGTCGGAACTCTGTGCTTCTGTCAGTGCGGCTTCAATGGCAGCGGGGTTGTGGCCATCGCAGGACAAGGTGTTCCAGCCAGATGCCTGGAAGCGCATGGCCTGATCTGTGCTGTCCGAAATGGAGACGGGGCCGTCGATTGTGATGTTATTGTCGTCCCACAGAACGATCAACTTGTTGAGCTTGAGATGACCGGCCAGCGCAATGGCCTCCTGGCTGACGCCTTCCATCAGGCAGCCATCTCCGACGAGGCAATAGGTTTTGTGGTCCACCAGGTCGTCGCTGAATTCTGAGTTGAGCACGCGCTCGGCCAGTGCCATGCCCACGGCATTAGCGATGCCCTGGCCCAGCGGACCGGTGGTGGTTTCGATGCCCTGCGCGTAACCAAACTCTGGATGGCCCGCCGTTTTTGCACCCAGCTGGCGGAAGTTTTTGATCTCGTCCATCGTCATGTCTTCGTAGCCGAGCAGATGCAGAAGCGAGTAAAGCAGCATCGAACCGTGGCCTGCTGACAGCACGAACCGGTCGCGATCCGGCCAGTTGGGCTGGGTGGGGTCGAACTTCATGAATTTGGTGAACAGCACGGTGGCGATGTCTGCTGCGCCCATGGGCAGGCCGGGGTGCCCGGAATTGGCTTTTTGCACAGCGTCCATGGAAAGGGCGCGGATGGCGTTGGCCATATCGGCGTGGCGGTTCGAAAGGTTCATGAAATGGCCTGTCTGATCTGTGGTCGCGAGACAAATATGCCGTCTGTGCGCAGCACTTGATGGCGCAGCGTGGGCGCGGGGACACTTATCAGGTGGCCAAATCGAGTCAACGTAACGCAAGAGGACATAAAGCCTCTGCCGTTGGAGAGATGGTCTATATTTGGCCAACAGCGATGGCACGCGGGCATAAGTGTCCGATCGCCTTGACGCGGCACGACGCCGGGCCCTACACCAACCCCAAGTATTGGCGCAGCTTGTGGTGCCAAGTGTCAGTTTACAAAGCAAATTGCGGCTCTGACGTTTGATGGGGGCAGGCCGCCAGCGCAGTGGGGACCGCGTGCAGGATCAACTCAACACCGCCCTTGGCGACCTTACCGCCGCCCTTGAACGGCTGGAAACCGTCATCGAAGCCAGGTTGGAACGCCAGCGCACTGTTGAAGAAGTGGAAGATGAAGTTGTGCGGATGCGCGCTGACCGTGTCCGCCTGACTGAAAATCTGGACGAAAGCGAAGCCCGTGCTGGCCGTTTGGTTGATGCCAATTCGGAGGTGTCGAACCGGCTTGTCGGCGCGCTTGAGAGTATTCGCGCTGTGCTGGACAGGCATCCGGCCTAACGGCGCGCACTTACACCATTGGCGCGATTTGCGCGGGCCGTAAATGCGCCGCGTTCCCGCTCCACGATTGCCGCGAATCTACCAATGTCAGCCCATCAGTTTGAAGCGAGTTCCCATGCCACAGATCGTCGTCAATATTAATGGCAAACCCTACCGTATGGCCTGTGACGAAGGGCAGGAGGCGCATTTGCAATTGCTCGGCCAGCGGCTCGATGGCTACGTTTCTGACCTTAAGGGAAGCGTTGGCGAAATTGGCGACCAGCGCCTGACCGTCATGGCGGGCGTTATGGCCACCGACGCACTGGTGGAAG
>JBCDIB010000164.1:0-5833 GCA_038749385.1 Pseudomonadota bacterium
GCGCGCTTTCGGCGATGCGCTCAACCTGCGCCTGAATCTCATCGTCCTCTACGTCCACCACGGGGCGGATGATCTTGATGCCGTCATAAGAAGCGACCTCAAACTCGGGCATGACTTCGTATTTGATGACGAAATCGAAATCGCGCTTGCCGTCGAGGATTTCGCCGGCCTCTGCCTCGTCCTCGGTCATGTCGATGTCGGGGCGGGTAGCGGATTTTTCCGAACGGTCGCGCAGCACCTCTTCCGGCGTAGAGTTAATAAGATCATTGACGATCTCGCTCATCGCACCTTTGCCGTACATCTTGCGCAGATGGCTGATCGGGACCTTACCAGGGCGGAAACCCTTGATCTGCGCTTGACCCTTCATCTCTTCGAGGCGGGCGGACAGGCGTGTTTCAAGATCTTCTTTCGGCACCGACACCGCGATCTCGCGCTTCAGCCCATCGTTCAGTTGTTCGGTAACCTGCATAATGCAATCCGTTATGTTGCGCCGGCGGCTGCCAGCCATCTGGTCCCTCGGATCGGCCGCTAAACAAACTCAACCGAAGGCCGGACCTTTTTGTTCAATTTTTGGTACGGATGAGAGGACTTGAACCTCCACGCCTCTCGGCACCAGAACCTAAATCTGGCGTGTCTACCAATTCCACCACATCCGCTAATGATCGAGCGCCAGCTTTTGCCGGTGTCTCGGTTGCGCGCTCATATAGCAAAGCCGATGCAGACCGCAAACCCGAAAGCGCAATCATGTGAGTTTGAGCTATCGCACTGGAATGCAGCCCGGGCCTGTGGCAAGCGATGGCAGTACTGTTGAAGGGGGCAATAGCGTGAAAGATTTGAAGATTGCGGTTTTCGATGGCGATGGCATCGGACCGGAGATAATGGCGCCAACTGTTAGGCTTCTTGAGGATCTGGCGACCGCAAGCGGCGAATTTGCATTTGAATTCGAGCATCTTCCCGCAGGCGCCGCACATTATGCGCAAAGCGGAGACGCCCTGCCCGCCTCCTCCATCGCCGCAGCCCGCGCCGCCGACGCAATTCTCCTGTCCGCCATGGGTCTGCCGGATATTCGCAAGCCCGACGGCACTGAACTGACACCCCAAATTGATATTCGTTTCGAGTTGGATCTGTATGCTGGGGTGCGCCCGGTGAAGATCTGGCCGGGTCAGCCCACCCCCCTATCGGCCACATGGAACGACGATAAATTGTCGGAAGTTGATTTCGTCCTAATCCGCGAATCGACGGAAGGCCTGTTTGCCCACATGCACGACGGTGTGGTCACAGAAACATATGCCACCGAAACCATGCGTATCACCCGGCCTACGTCTGAAAAACTGTTTGATTTTTCGTTCAAACTTGCTCAGCAGCGCGCCGCCCGCCTTGGCAGACCCGGGCGCGTCACCTGCGTCGACAAGGCAAACGTCTTTCGGTCCTTCGCATTCTTCCGGTCCATCTTCGAAGAGCGCGCGCGAGCCTTTCCAGATATTGCAACCGATGCTGCATATGTGGACGCCATGGCCATGTGGATGGTGCAAAAACCTCGCGCGTGGGATGTGATGGTAACCGAAAACATGTTCGGGGACATTTTATCAGACCTGGGCGCCGCCCTCATGGGGTCGCTCGGCCTTGCCCCCTCCGCAGATATTGGCGACGACCACGCGGTATTTCAGCCCTGCCATGGCAGCGCACCGGATATTGCGGGCAAAGGACTAGCCAATCCACTGGCCATGATATTATCCGCTGCCATGATGCTGGATTGGCTCGCCGACAAACTCTCCGCCGCGCCGCTGGCGCAAGCCGCCCGCCGCATAGAGGATGGTGTTGGAAAACTGTTGGCCGATGGCACCGTTCTGACCGGTGATTTGGGCGGCAAGGCAAATCTTTCGGAAATCATCGCTGCACTCCGCGCCCACATGGATATGCCGTGACGACCACAATAATTCCGGTGAAGGGCTAAGGTTGGCTGATCTCCGGTAGGGCTAACATGATTTCAATTTCATCCATCCCTAGCGTGGGATGCACAGGCGCGCGGCACCGATCGCCGCCTCAGCATCAGCTGCCGGCTGAACATGGGGAGATACAATTCGCTTGCGCAGCGCCGTCCAAACCGGGTTTCGGGCGCCACCACCAGCGGTCAAAATGCGCTTGGGCTCAGGTGCACCGAGATCTTTGAGAGCATCGAAACATGCCCGTTCGATACGGGCCATGGATTCCAGTAGCCCGTGCAAAAATGCTGCATCATCCGCCGGGCGCGGCGTGAGAACGGGCTGCATATTTTGATCAGATGTTGGAAAGCGCTCGCCAGCCTTGCGAAGCGGATAATAGGTCAGCCCGCTGTCGGCTGACGGATCAATCTGTTCACTCAGAGCCACAAGCTCATCGGTTGAAAAAAGCTCGGCCAACACGGCACCGCCAGTGTTGGACGCGCCACCAACCAGCCAGACAGGCTGACCATCCGTGCCATCAAGCCGGTGGCTGTACACCCCTCTGGAAGGATCATCCACCCGAACGTCAGACAGCATTTTGATGGCAAGCGTGGAGCCAAGCGAGACGACTGCATCGCCAATTTTGCTGGCATCGGTGGCAAGAAAAGCTGCTATTGAGTCGGTCGTGCCTGCATGCACGTGCATTTCTGAAGAGAGCCCAAATCGTTTGGCGTTGCTCGCTGACAGCTTTCCGATGCTTGTGCCCGGTGCATGCACACTGGGCAAAAGCTCCGTCCGCAGTCCGGTCTTGGCGTACCAGGCAGGCCACTCGCCAGCTTCCGGATCAAAGCCGGTCTTGAGCGCGTTGTTATAGTCACAATGGCCGAAAAGACCAGTCAATTTGCCTGCAATGAAATCCGCCTGGTGCGCCAGATGTATGGCACGGCCCTGACTGTCTTGCGCCTGAAGCCGCAGCGCCCGACCCAAGGCGGAACTGCTTCCCAGCGTGATGTGCCCGCTAGGCGCGTGTTGAGATATAACTTCCGCTTCATCGTCAAAGCCATTGCTATCATACATCAAAGCGCCGGTGACAGGCGTGCCATTTTCATCCACCAACACCATGCTGCCGGAAGTGCCGTCCACGGCGATACCGTTGATATCAGCGGCGTCTCTCCCATCACCGCGCAATGTTTCCATTTGCGTTTCCAGACAGTCTGCAACCGCCTGCCACCACAAATCGGCATCTAGTGCATCCGGTGTCTGTGGATGGTGCGCAGCACGAGCAAATGATAGCGCCTCACCCTGCGCATCAACCACCGCTGTGCGAACGCCAGACGTGCCGACATCGATGCCCAGGTAAAGCGGTTCAGCCATTGGCAGCCTGCCGCGCGGCTAACGCTTGACGGTACTTTTCGGCATCCCAATTCAACAGTTCAGCTTCCTGCGCTTGATCGAGCGCCTCCAGTTTCCAACCCTCCTGGACACGGCTGAGCACATCAGCGAGGCATTGGACCATGGCCCGCTGAGCAGACTTGGCATCGGTGCGAACGGCAACACCCACGTCAGGCACCAGCACTGCCGGCCGGTCTGAGAGATCCAGATCATTGGTCGGCATTGCCGGCCCCAGAAAGACAACATGGTCGGGCCAGTACGACCCTTTGCTTGCAACAGTGAAATGATCGCTTTTTGTGGCCAACTTTCCCGCCTCAGGCATCCATTCAAACCCTGTGGGTGCGGCATCTGATGGCGCGGGCGCAGACATATCAGAGGCTGGCAGCTCCAGCGCCGTCTCCACCTCGTCAATCAGCTCACGAACTTCTGTAGCGTTCTCACCGCAACATATCAGGCCGTGATTACGCAATAATATGACTTGGGTTTCGGGCGTTATGGCGGCCAGAATAGCGGTGGTCAGGTCAATGCCTGGCTTGGCATAAGGCGCTATGGCGAGGGGCAAGTGCTTCAGCTTATCAGCTGCAATCCGGGTGCCCGCATCACTGGTAACGTGGGCCAATGTCGCCACAGAATGGGTATGCGCCACCAGCGGCCACTCCAATGCGGCATGAAAAGTGGTCTCTATCGATGGGCGCAACCCGCTGCCGCCTTCGAGCACAGCAGCCTGGCAGGTTCCATCACCGGCGCCCCGTGCTTCGGCTCGCGCCTTTCCAACATCGACAGCCACAAACACGTCTTTGTCCAATGCATCTGCAAGCTCGGTGCCGGAGGCCTTCACATGCATAACATTTCCCGACTTGATGGACGTGTTACCGCCCGGTCCCTGAATGCGGAGCGGATCGGCACCCAAATCGCGGGAAAGTTCCAGAAAATCGAATGGTATCGTGTCCATGGACGGTCTCAATTCACGATTGGAATGGAAAAATCAGGTTCTGGCGCGGCTTCGGCTGCGGCAAGATCGGCAAGGCAATCGGATCGGCTTTTGCCAGCGGGAAAGTGGCTGGCATGCAATCCACCTTCAACAAACAGGCTGGACCAGCCCGCAGCGCGGGCACCGGCAATATCGTGTTCCAGCGAGTCGCCCACCATCAATATGCGATTTGGAGCCACACCCAATTCGGTCTGCAGTCGGTCAAAGATCGGCCGATGCGGCTTGCCGTAAAAATGGACCATACCGCCCGCGTCTTTTTGACGATGTGCCAGTTCACCCGGCGAAACGACCGTCAGACCACCGGCGCGTGGAGAGGCTCGGTCGGGGTTCGAGCAGTAAATAGGAATTTTGTCCGCCAGCGCAGCCGCCAATGCGCGCGCCACATGTTCGTCCGCACCTGCATCCGGCAAACCCATAAGAAGAATGCCATCAGCGTCTTGAGGGGTTTGGGTCAGGCTTACATTGCCTAAGCCATCAGCCCAGGCTTCAGCATCACCGTGCTCTCGCACTATTGGGAGCAGCCGCAACTCATCACCAGCGTCTGCCAGATCGAGCCAGAGGGCTTCGCCAGATGTCATCACCTGGCTGAACCAGCTTGATGGGTAGCCCTTTTCGGCAATGCGCTTCGCATTTGGTGCGGACCGCTTGCCGGAGTTGGATAGCACCGCTAGCGTTTTGCCGCTGGCGGCCAGCGCTCCAACCGCTTCAGGCACACCATTATAGGGCGTGGTGCCATCGTGCAGCACGCCCCACTGATCGAAAACGATGGCGTCGAACCGGCCAGAAATTTCGTCCAGCCGGTCGATCATTTCGGTCATGGCTCTGGCCTACTTCCAGTCTTTGTAGGATTCTGGCGTCGGCACCATCAGACTGTCCATATAGGCCTGAACGTCTTCTTCCTTCATGGGCTCCGCAACCTTGTCGACTGTGCCGGGAGGCATGTCGCCGAAGTAAAATTTGTAGCCCGGAATGTGTTGGCGGCGTTTGCGCAATTGCATGCCTTCGAACGGGTAATATTCGTGGTCACCACAGGCTGCATCGTGGCACGGCAAAATGTAATCGGCGCGCTTGTCAATTTCCTCCACCGACTTCCAGCCATCGACGGAGTTCACAAAGCGGGCAGGCACCCAATAACGCCATCTCTCTTTGGGGTTTGGTTCCAGGTTGCGCGCCTGGAAAATTGCATCGCCACAGATGACGATATCGCCTGCAGAGGTTGCTACCGTTACGCCCATATGCCCTACGGAATGGCCCGGCGTGTGGAACATGGTGATGCCCGGCAGCACTTCGCACTCATCGTCCACAGCCTCGAACACACAGCCCGCATAGGCCGGCTCAATGCCAAGAATACCGCACTCATAGGTATTGTAGTAGAGCGGCAGCGGATTGTAGGCCATCTCGATCTCGGCCTTGGGCGCAATGTAGCGCGCGTTCTTGAACTCTTTCATGTTCTGCACATGGTCCCAGTGCAAATGGGTGAACACGATGGCGTCGATTTCGTCCGGATCTACGCCCAGTTTCTCCTTGA
>JBCDIB010000165.1:0-5833 GCA_038749385.1 Pseudomonadota bacterium
GAACCAGGTTTTCATCAAGAGCCTGCTGGACCTGGCCAAGACCTTCTCAATGGAAGTGGTGGTGGAATGGGTGTCCGACGACGAAACCGCGGCGCTGCTCAAAGAATGGGGCGTGGATTATCTGCAGGGACAAAGCTTCGGACGCGCGATTGTGGACACGCCCTGGCTAAAGGCTGAACAGCCGGAAAGTGCCACTGAAGCGCACTAACGCCCGAAGGACACATCCCGTGTTGCGCCTTTGATCGACACAGCGAAGCCCGCGATCACGTCGATCAGGGCAATAAGCGTCAACGTGAAGAAAATCGTGTTGGCCGCCGATGGTACCAGCAGAAACTCCACCAAAAATGCGATGAAGACGAATGTGCTGAGCGCGTGGTCCAAAATGGACGCGCTGCCGATGGCTGTGGCCTTTACGATCTCGACAAATAGCAACGCCAGCCCGAACAGGATCATCGCGTCCCCAAGCACCATGCGCCACGTCACCCCCGACAACATGGGAATGGCCATGATCTCGATTTGCCAAACAAAAACGCCGGCATCATTGCCCAAGGCGATGACATTGTAGGCGATGAGCGCAAGAAGCATGAGCGGGATGGAGCGGAGCATGGTGATTCTCTGTCTGGACTTTGGGCAATATTAGCGCCGAAACGGCGATACTAGAACAGGCACAAAAAAGGGCCGGTTGCCCGGCCCTAATTCATAAGCAAAGTACGGCATGATCAGCCAGTTGCTGCAACCATAAATCAGTCGCGTGCTGCAAGCACTTGGCGACCACGATACATGCCTGTTTTCAGGTCAATGTGATGTGGACGGCGCAGCTCGCCAGAATTCTTGTCTTCCACATAGGAAGGGTTTTTCAACGCGTCTGTGGAGCGGCGGTGGCCGCGCTTGGAGCGCGTGATCTTACTCTTTGGCACTGCCATGGGATCGATCCATCTCTTCTGGTGTCTGGCGGTGGAGCGAACCTGTGCCCACGCCACGCGAAAATGCTCCGGTTGCCCAGAGCGAAACTGTGGCGCTTATACCGAATTAAACGCCCGATGCAACCTTGCTTGCGGCAAACCGTGCGCCTTCACCCCTTCACGCACCCCACATAAGCACCAGACTTTTGCGCCCGGCTCTGAACACGCGATGCCAAGGCCGCATGGCGCCGTGAGGGATTACCCGCATTGCGCGTAAGCGGTGATGGCAGGCTGGTGGCTATACGTGCGGATTGCGCCCAATTGAGGTTCACCGCAGACAGACGAAACGCCTTCAGCCCCGCCTGTTCAACGCCAAAAACACCATCCCCCAACTCTACAATATTAAGATAAATTTCCAGCATACGCCATTTGGACCAGATGAGATCCGCCCACATGGCCAGCGGCATCTCAATGATTTTGCGCGTGTACGATCGGCCGTGCCACAGGAACAAATTTTTGACCGCCTGCATGGGAATGGTGCTTGCGCCCCGTGTCGGCTCTCCGGCAATCGCGTTCTCCACCTGCCCCTTCAACTCGCCAAAATCCACCCCCCAATGGCGGCAAAACTTCGCGTCTTCAGACGTGATGACGGAAAAGCGCAACGCTTCGGACATTTCCTCCAGCGGAACCCAGGTGCGCTCAATGCTCTTTCCTTGCAAGGCCTGCCACGCCATCAAGGTCGATGGCGGACTTACAAAGGGCAGCGCATACACCAAAACAAGGAGGAACGGCAGCGCGATAATGGCGAGGCATACCGCAGCCAACCGCAAAGCCCATCGCCGTACGCGCGCCCAGAAACCCCGGGGGCCTTTGGCTCTGCCGGCATTGGAGCGACGGGCCGTTTTCTTCGATTTAGCAGCAGCTTTGGCCATCTGGACCGCAGATATGTGAATAAGAGCCTTTGTCTAAGCGCCCATGCATGGGGGAACAAGCGGCAAGACTCACGCCTTTGCCCCACCCATGGATTGACCACCGCAAAATTGCCCGCCATCAACACCCAAAAACGCGGAAAGAACCATGGCCGATAAGATCACAGACGAAACCCACTTCCTTAAAACGCTGGCCGATAGCGCCAATGAGTTCGAAGTGGTTCTGGAAAATGTTCTGTCCGAAACTCCGCCACCGGGCGAAACCGCCCGGCCCCAGCGTCTGGTCGAGGCCATGCGCCACTCGGCCTTGGGCGGCGGCAAGCGCTTGCGGCCATTTCTATTCACACAGTCGGCGGCACTGTTCTCGCCAGCCCACAATCCAGCCTCTGCCGGATGCGCGCTGGAATTGATCCATTGCTACTCGCTGGTCCATGACGATTTGCCGGCCATGGATGATGACGATATGCGCCGGGGCAAACCGACGGTTCACATAGCCTTTGATGAAGCTACCGCCATACTTGCCGGCGACAGCCTGCTTACATTGGCTTTCGATCTGATAGCGCGGGAAGCGACCCACCCCGATCCTCAGGTCCGCATAGAACTCGTGCAATTGCTAGCCGCCGCGAGCGGGCTGGGCGGCATGGCCGGTGGCCAGATGTTTGACCTGATGGCGGAAACGCAGACGCCGGATGCCGAACAGATCAAACGTCTCCAAGCCATGAAAACCGGCGCCCTGCTGCGCTTTGCCTGCGAAGGCGGCGCAGTGTTTGGCGGCGCAACGGCTGACGAAACACTGGCGCTCAAACGCTATGGCGAAGCGCTGGGTGAGGCCTTTCAACTTGCCGACGATTTGCTAGATCTGACCGCAGATGCCGCAACCATGGGCAAGGCCACCGGTAAGGACGCGCAGGCGGGCAAAGGCACACTTGTTGGCTTGATGGGAGAGGACGCCGCCCGAAAGGAATTGGACCGGTTGGTGCAGGAGGCGATGGACTGCCTGTCACCCTTCGGCGACCGCGCTGCCATGCTGCGCCGCACCGCCCTGTTCGTCGCGTCCCGCGACCACTAACCCCAGCCCGCGCCTCCACTTACCTCCACTAACCTGCGAACGACCGACATTTTGGGTTTGCGACGAGCGATACCGGTGCCCAACCAGCCGATACAATCGTTGGGTTGAACTCATCGGTTGTCACAACAGTGAACACAAATGCAGTCCCTGCGCGGTTATCAGCGGGCAAGTGGCTGTAGCTGATCGTGTTGCCCGGTTGAATGGCACCAACCACCTTGCTGCTGTCAGGACCCGCGAAAAGCGAGGCTGTCGGCTCCTCCCAGCCAATGCAGGCGGACTCGAAATCATCTCGAACAGGTTGGCGGTCCAGGGGTCTGAGGAATTTGATCAACTCAGACTCAATTGAGGGCCGGGAATTATCGACCGAACACGCCCAATTGTTTTCCATGGCCTGGAGCGCTTGGACGTCTGACTTTTGAGTGGCCGAAAGACGCACATTCTTTCCCGTGCAATTAGCGTTGCCAAATGTGGCGCGGCCCAAAACGCTGCCGAAACAATAGCCCGCATCCGCCATGATTTTATTGCGTGAAAACCATGCGTTTTCGCACTCATCGCCAAATGCGTGGGCTGGAATTGCCAGCGCAACCAGCGCGATGATGCCTGCCGCCAGTTTAAGCAGCGGCGCCGCCATACTTTTTCTCGATATAATCATGCAGTAAATCCTCAAATTCTTCCGCAATGCGCGGCCCACGCAATGTCAGCGCTTTTTCGCCGTCTATAAACACCGGGGCGGCAGGCGTTTCGCCTGTGCCAGGAAGCGAGATGCCGATATCGGCGTGCTTGCTTTCGCCGGGCCCGTTCACGATGCAGCCCATCACGGCCACATTCAGCCCTTCGACGCCGGGATATTTTTCGCGCCAGACCGGCATATTGGTTTTCAGCTGGCCTTCAATTTTCTGCGCCAGTTCCTGGAAGGTTGTGGACGTTGTGCGCCCACAACCGGGACACGCTGCCACCACTGGCAGAAACTGGCGGAAGCCCATCACTTGAAGCAGCTCCTGGGCGACCTCCACTTCCTTGCGACGATCGCCATTTGGCTCAGGCGTAAGCGAAATACGAATTGTGTCGCCAATGCCTTCCTGCAGCAAAATACCAAGCGCGGCGGAAGACGACACGATGCCTTTTGAGCCCATGCCCGCTTCCGTCAGGCCCAGGTGCAACGCATGGTCCGTGCGTTTGGCAAGGTCGCGATAGACGGCAATCAAGCTCTGCACGTCCGACACTTTGGCAGATAGGATTATCTTGTCTTTACCCATGCCCAACCGTTCAGCTTCGGCGGCAGACAACAGCGCGGACTGCACAATGGCTTCCCGCATGACCGCCCCGGCGTCTTTTGGCGCGGCCAACTCATTGTTTTCATCCATCAGCCTGGTCAACAATTCCTGATCCAGCGATCCCCAGTTCACGCCGATACGCACGGCCTTATTGTGAGTTTGGGCAATATCGATGATCTGGGCGAACTGCGTGTCGCGCTTTTTCTTGTAGCCGACATTGCCCGGATTGATGCGGTATTTGTGCAGCGCCTCGGCCATGGCCGGATGATTGGCGAGGAGCTTGTGGCCGATATAGTGAAAGTCACCGATCAGCGGCACAAACACCCCCCGCGCTTCCAGCTTTTCACGAATGTGCGGCACGGCGGCGGCGGCCTCGTCACGGTCCACGGTGATGCGCACCAGCTCGGACCCGGCCTTGGCAAGCGCCTCCACCTGATCGACGGTTTTGGCTATGTCCGCCGTGTCGGTGTTGGTCATCGACTGCACGACGATAGGCTTGCCACCCCCCACATCGACCGCTCCCACGCGCACCCGAACGCCGTGGCGCCGACCATCGGGGCCTGCCTGCACATCGGTGCTGGGAGAGATGGAAGGTGTGGCGGGTGTGTCGAGCATCTGGTCGTCCTTTAATGTCGCGCTCTATATATGCCTCAAGTCGTAAGTCTGCGACACCCTTCATCGCGCTTTGCAATGGTGCGGCTTCATGGCAAAGGCAATGCATGGCAGCGAACATCTCATTTGATTTTTCCGGCAAGCGTGTGCTGGTCACAGGCTCCAACTCCGGCATTGGCCTCGAGACCGCCCGGGCCTTCGCCCGAGCAGGGGCGGATGTGGCCCTGAATTCCTTCTCAAACAGCGAGGCAGATCACGCCCTTGCCCATGATTTGGCACAGGAAACCGGCCGGAAATGCACTTATATCCCCGCTGACTTGAGCAAGCGCGAAGACGCCACTTCGCTGGTCACCCGCTGCCAACGCGAGTTGGGCGGGGTCGACATATTGGTCAACAATGCCGGCATTCAGCACGTCTCTCCGGTCGATGAGTTTTCCGACGATGCCTGGGACAGGGTGACGGAGATCAATCTGTCCTCGCAATTCGCGACCGCCCGCGCCGCAATCCCGGCCATGCGCAAGGCGGGTTGGGGCCGCATCGTCAATGTGGCCTCCGCACATGGCCTCCACGCCTCGGCCAACAAATCCGCCTACATCGCCGCCAAGCATGGCGTGGTGGGCCTTTCCAAAACCATCGCGCTGGAAGAGGCGGAAACCGGCATCACCTGCAACGCCGTGTGCCCCGGCTATGTGTTCACGCCCATCATTGAAGGCCAAATCCCAGACCAGATGGAACAAACCGGACTGTCCCGCGAGGCCGTGATCCGCGATGTGCTACTGACCAAACAACCCACCAAACGCTTCATCGAAATGGAAGAAATCGCCGCTGCAATCCTTTATTTGTCCAGCGATCTGGCCAAATCCATCACCGGCCACGCCTTTGCGGTGGATGGCGGTTGGGGCGCGATCTGATGTTCATCCCCCTCCACGATGCCAACAAGCTCAAAAACATCCGCCTGCAATGGGTGACACTCACGCTGATCGTGGCAAACGTCGTCGCCTGGATGCTGACGGCGGGCGCTGAAGTGACCAATGCGGGCATCACGCC
>JBCDIB010000166.1:0-5794 GCA_038749385.1 Pseudomonadota bacterium
AGGAACATGGTCAAGATAACCGCAATCGCTGGGTTGGTCTGCGAGAGACCGGCCATATCGTCGATTTCTTCAACATCGCCATCTTTGGTGCGCATGGCCAGAATGATGCCGAACACTCCCAGCGTCATGGCCAAATAGACAACCATGTAAAGCACAACACCATAGACGCCCTGCTGCGAGCCTGCCGCCAGGCCAACGAGCGCGTAGCCCATATGACCGATGGATGAATAGGCCATAAGGCGTTTGATATTGCGCTGGCCGATGGCGGCAAAAGCACCCAGGACCATGGATGCGAGCGAGATGAAAACGATCACCTGACGCCACTCGTCTGTGATGGGCTGAAAAGCCTCCATCACGATGCGGACGAACAACGCCATAGCCGCAATTTTCGGGGCGGCGGCAAAGAACGCCGTAACAGGTGTAGGTGCGCCCTCATAGACGTCAGGCGTCCACATATGAAACGGCACCGCCGATACTTTGAACGCCATGGCCGCGATCACGAACACCAAACCAAAGATGATGCCGAGCGAGACATCGCCCGCGGTCAGAGCTGCGGAGATACCGGCAAAAGTTGTGTGCCCGGTGAAGCCGTAAACCAGAGATGCGCCGTAGAGCAGCATCCCCGACGACAAAGCGCCCAGAACGAAATATTTCAGACCGGCTTCTGTCGCCTTGTCGCTGTCGCGGTTGATCGCCGCGACGACATAGAGCGACAGGCTCATAAGCTCCAGACCAAGATATAGGCCAATCAAATCGGTGGCTGAAATCATCAGCATCATGCCGAGGGTGGCAATGCAGATCAGCACCGGAAACTCAAACCGATCCAGGGACTCATCCCCTGAACGGCTGCGGCTCATGACGATGGCGAAAATCGAACCTATGAGCGCCAGCACCTTCATCATGCGGGCAAATGGATCCAATATGAAGGCACCAAAAAAGCCCGAGCCCAGCTCGGTGAAGAACATCAACCACACGGCTACAATCGCCAAGAGCGCGACCGCTAAACCAGTGACGGTGGCGGAAGCTGTGCGGGCTGACGAAAACACACCTACCATCAGCAGAACCATGGCGCCGGCGGCGAGGATGATCTCCGGCATGGCATAGCCAAGGCTGGCGATCACCGCGTCCTGTGTCTGAGGAAGATCTTCAAGCATTGTACGTCTCAGGTTCTATTGCGTTGCGGTCAGTTGCCAGCTGCAACCTGCGTTGCAGGCTCTAAGGTGGCGGCAACTGCCGTCTGATAATTGTCTACGAGTTGAGCGACAGACGTGGCAGTCGCGTCAAAAACCGGCGTTGGATAAACACCGAAGAAAATGACCAGCACTACGAGTGGGTAAATGATCACCTTCTCCCGGGTGGTGAGGTCGAGAATGGTTTTCAAACTTTCCTTCTCCAGCGCGCCCAACACCACGCGGCGATATAGCCATAAACCATAGGCGGCTGAGAGAATGACACCAGACGTTGCAAAGATCGCAACCCAAGTGTTGGCGCGGAACGCACCGATCAGAGTCAGAAACTCGCCCACAAAGCCCGAAGTGCCCGGCAGGCCGACATTGGCCATCGTGAATATGAGAAATGCCACCGCGAAATGCGGCATACGGTTCACCAACCCGCCATAGGCCGAGATTTCCCGAGTGTGCATACGGTCGTAAATTACACCCACGCACAGGAACAGCGCCCCCGAGACAAGGCCGTGGGAGAGCATCTGAAAGATGGCGCCCTGTACACCCTGCGCGTTGGCCGCAAAAATACCCATGGTGACGTAACCCATATGGGCGACAGAAGAGTAAGCGATGAGCTTCTTGATGTCTTCCTGCATCAACGCAACCAGCGAGGTGTAGATGATCGCCACGCAGGACAATGTCCAAACAAGCGGTGCCAGATCGGCAGATGCGATTGGGAACATGGGCAGCGAAAACCGCAAAAAACCGTAGCCGCCCATCTTGAGCAAAATACCGGCCAAAATGACCGATCCGGCAGTCGGTGCCTCCACATGTGCGTCTGGCAACCAAGTGTGCACAGGCCACATGGGCATTTTCACCGCAAAGGACGCGAAGAAGGCCACCCACAGCCAGAACTGCATGTCGGTGGAGAAGCCGAATTCGAGAAGCTCCGGAATGGAAGACGTGCCCGCGGTCCAATACATCGCCATCATGGCAAGCAGCATCAGCACCGAGCCTACGAGCGTGTAGAGGAAAAACTTGTAGGACGCATACACGCGCCGCTTGCCGCCCCAGACGCCGATGATCAGGAACATCGGGATCAAGCCTGCTTCGAAAAACAGATAGAAGAGCACCAGATCGAGCGCGCAAAACACGCCAATCATCAGCGTTTCGAGCAGCAGAAACGCGACCATGTAGTTGCGCACCTGCTTATCAACCGACCCCCAGCTGGCCAGAATACAGAATGGCATCAGGAACGTTGTCAGAATGACGAACAGCATCGAAATACCGTCGACACCCATATGGTATTCCAGCCCCGCAATCCACGCGGTCCGTTCCACCATCTGAAAGCCGGGGTTTCCGGCATCAAAATTGATCCAGATCAACAGCGAGAGCAGGAAGGTGAACACCGTGGTGAACAGCGCCACCGAACGGATGTTCTTTTTCCCCTGCGGGGTGTCGTCACCGATGAACAGAATGATCAGCGCGCCAACAAGTGGCAGGAATGTAACAGTAGAAAGGATCGGCCAATCGGTCACCGCATCAAACTCCGGTGAAGGTAATGTAGGAAATGAGAGCGGCGACGCCGATCAGCATGGCAAACGCGTAGTGGTACACGTAGCCGGTCTGCAAGGAATTGATCCGGGCTGTTGTGGCCCGCACCCGTGCGGCGATGCCGTCAGGTCCATAGCCATCGATGACTGTTCCGTCGCCACGCTTCCAAAAGAAGCGGCCCAGACGCATGGCGGGACGCACAAACATCAAGCCGTACAGTTCATCGAAGTACCATTTGTTGAGCAGGAATTTGTAGAGTCCACTGTGCTGCTCGGCGAGTTCCTTGGGAACTTCGGGGCGAAGAATATACATCTGATAGGCCGTCACAAATCCGATAGCCATCACCACGAATGGTGACCACTTCACCCAAGTTGGCACGTAGTGATAGTCGTTCAGAACGGTGTTGCCCGGAGCAGTGTATAGCGCCCCTTTCCAGAACGCGTCATAACTGCCGTCAAAGAACATGCCCTTGAACGCGATCCCTGCAAACAGCGCCCCGACTGCGAGCACGAAAAGGGGCACGAGCATCACCATCGGGCTCTCATGAACGTGGGACATAACGTCGGCAGGCGCCCGCGGCTTGCCATGGAACGTCATGAAAATAAGACGCCATGAATAGAAGCTCGTAAACAGAGCCGCGACAACTAGCATCCAGAAGGCGAACATGTGGGCACCGGTGCCCGAAGCAAAGGCGCTCTCAATCACAATATCCTTGGAGAAGAACCCGGCCGTGCCGATGATGGTGCCGGGAATGCCCAGTCCCGTAAGCGCCACGGTGCCGATGATCATCATCCAATAGGTGGTCGGGATATGCTTGCGAAGCCCACCCATATTTCTCATGTCCTGCTCGTCCGCCACGGCATGAATGACAGAGCCGGCACCAAGGAACAAAAGCGCCTTGAAGAAAGCGTGGGTGAACAGGTGAAACACTGCAGCTCCGTAGGCACCCACGCCTAGCGCCACAAACATATAACCCAATTGGGAACAGGTGGAGTACGCAATCACGCGTTTGATGTCGTTCTGCACCAAACCGATGGTGGCGGCGAAGAAGGCCGTAATGGCACCAAATATCGTTACGATGGTCAAAGCGTCGGGAGAAAGTTCGAACACAGGCGACATACGCGCCACGAGGAAAACACCGGCTGTCACCATGGTAGCAGCATGGATAAGCGCGGAAACTGGCGTTGGCCCTTCCATCGCATCCGGCAGCCAGGTGTGCAGCAGGAACTGCGCAGATTTCCCCATCGCGCCCATAAAAAGCAGCAGACAGATCACGGTGAGCGCTGTGGTTTGGGTCAGGTCATAACCGGCGAAAGACATGACGATCTCGCCAGTCTCCTCCGGCATGATAAATTGAGGCGGCTCAACCTTCTCACCGGTAGCTGTCGACACACCACTGTCTGCGTCGAATGCGGTCCATTCGATTGGAAGCTTGTTGATGGAAAGCGCGGCCTGTTCGGCGCTAGCTTCGGCCTCCACGATCTGCGGGCCCATTTGTTTGGACTGCGCGAAGATGGTGGACAGCTCCACCGAATTGAACATGACAAACAGCCCAAAAATGCCAAGCGCGAAACCAAAATCCCCTACTCGGTTGACGACAAAAGCCTTCATGGCAGCTGCATTGGCGGACGGCTTTTTGAACCAAAAGCCGATGAGCAGATAGGATGCCAGGCCCACGCCCTCCCAGCCGAAGAACATCTGCACGAGATTGTCCGATGTCACGAGCATCAGCATCGCGAAAGTGAAAAGCGAAAGATAAGCAAAGAAGCGTGGCCGGTGCGGGTCGTGGTGCATGTAGCCGATGGAATAGGTGTGAACCAACGCTGACACCGTATTCACCACCACCAGCATGACGACGGTCAACGTATCAATGCGGAATGCCCAATCGAATGTCAGATCTCCGGACGCAACCCAAGTCGCCACGGGCACCCGAAACATTTCGCCAGAGGCAGACACACCAACTGAAAAGAACGCCACCCAGGATAAAAGGGCAGAAATAGCCACCAGACCGGTGGTCAGATATTCGGCTCCCTTATTGCCGATTTGCTTGGCAAAGAGGCCTGCGACCAAAAAGCCGATTAGCGGCAAGAAAACGATTGCGTGATAAATGGTCATTGCGTCAGCCCTTCATCACGTTGACATCTTCAACCGCGATCGACCCACGGTTTCTGAAAAAGGCGACGAGGATAGCGAGACCGATGGCCGCTTCAGCGGCCGCAACGGTAAGAATGAACAGCGCAAAAACCTGCCCCATGAGATCACCCAACTCGGCAGAAAACGCCACCAGATTGATGTTCACCGAAAGCAAGATCAGCTCGATGGACATCAAAATGATGATGACGTTCTTCTTGTTGAGAAAAATACCCAGAATGCCCAGCGTGAACAGGATCGCGCCGACAGTCAGAAAATGTGAAAGACCGATTTCCACCGTCCCTCGACCCCTAATTTGGTAGCAGCGATTACCACGCCACTATTGTTGTGCGCACGAGCCCTTTGCCCGCGCATGATATTTTGGCGCTAAACGCCTTTACCGGTTTCCACCGCAATGACTTCCACCGCTTCCTCGCGCGTGCGAGCGACCTGCGCACCGATGTTTTGGCGACGCACGCCCTCCTTATGACGCAGCGTGAGCACGATGGCTCCGATCATCGCCACGAAAAGCACAAGGCCCGAAATCTGGAAGAAGAAAATGTACTTGGTGTACAGCAGATTGCCGAGGGCCCGGGTGTTCGTTGTCTTCGCGACGTCCGGCACAGGTTGCACTGCCACACCAACCACATCGACGCTCAGTGCCGAAGCACCGAGCACCACGATTAGCTCGACCAACAAAATCAGACCGATCAGGCCACCAATTGGCAGATATTGCAGCACGCCCTGGCGCAGCTCGGCAAAATCAACATCGAGCATCATCACCACGAAAAGGAACAAGACTGCCACGGCACCGACGTAGACGACTACCAAAATCATGGCCAGAAATTCAGCGCCGGCCAGCACAAAAAGGCCGGCAGCGTTGAAGAATGCAAGGATCAGAAACAGCACCGAGTGAACGGGGTTGCGGCTGGAAATCACCATGAACG
>JBCDIB010000167.1:0-5760 GCA_038749385.1 Pseudomonadota bacterium
TCCAACTCGCGGCGGCGCTGATCCAGCACAGTTCTATGACGCAGCAATATTGCGTAGCGCTCCGAGGTGTCCTTGGTGCCCGAATGCACAGACACGGCGAACGCCCGCATGTCGGCTTGTGGCATGCCCGTCTGGCGCAGCCAGTTCAGCTGGGTCATCCAGTTGATGTCGTCTTTCGAGAAACGCCTTTGCCCGTCCGAGCCTCGCCGTATCGGCGCCAGCATCCCGATCTTTTCATAATAGCGGATCGTATCGACGCTCAGCCCGCTCGTCTCTGATGCCTCTGAAATGCGCATTTTCGTCTCCTCGAAAGTCTCGATAAAACAGGGCTACCAGCCTGGAGTTGCTCCAGGTCAAGGGGTGGCGAACGCCATTTTGCACTTTTTCGACTTTGCCTTTTGCCCGCCGCCCGATAGCTGTGGGACGACAAAACAAAGGTGCGGGTACTTCCATCATGAAAAAAGGCGATCATCTGTTTCTGGTGGACGGCTCGGCATATATTTTTCGCGCCTACCACGCGCTGCCGCCCCTCACCCGCAAGACAGACGGCATGCCAGTGGGGGCCGTGGCTGGCTTCTGCAACATGCTGTGGAAGTTGCTGCAGGACGCCCGGGACACGGAGCGCGGCGTCACCCCCACCCATTTCGCCGTCATCTTCGACCATTCTTCCAAAACGTTCCGCAATGACCTGTATGCGGACTACAAGGCCAACCGCGATGCCCCACCGGAGGATCTGCGCCCCCAATTCGGTCTGATCCGCGAGGCAACCCGTGCCTTCGGCGTGCCGTGCATTGAAACCGAGGGTTATGAGGCCGACGACATTATCGCCACCTATGCGCGCCTGGCTGCTGAACAGGGCGCGGACGTGACAATTGTTTCGTCTGATAAAGACCTGATGCAGCTGATCAACGATCAGGTGGTCATGTACGATCAGATGAAGGATCTGGTGATCGACGCCAATGGCGTCTTCGACAAATTTGGCGTGACGCCGGACAAGATGATCGATTTGCAGGCCCTTAATGGCGACACTTCGGACAACATTCCCGGCGTGCCGGGGATTGGCCCCAAGACCGCTTCGCAACTGCTCGATGATTTCGGCACTCTGGAAGAGCTGTTGGAGCGGGCGGGGGAGATAAAGCAAAACAAGCGGCGCGAGAACCTGATTGAGTTTGCCGACCAGGCACGGCTATCCAAACAGCTCGTCACGCTGGACCAGAACACGCCGATAGATGTTGCGCTGGAAGATATGGCGCTGGAGCCGGTGCAGGGGCCGGAGTTGATCGCCTTTCTGAAGGCCATGACCTTCTCCACTCTGACCCGCCGGGTGGCCGAAGCGACCAGCACGGACGCCGATGCCGTGGAGGCCGACGAAGTGGCAGAGCCGAAAGGGGCAGACCTGCGCGGGCCGGACAGTGAAGGCGATGAAGTTGCATCGGCCAACGAATGGACACCTGCTGCACTTGCCAAACAGCGCGCAGAAGCGCACGCGGCGGCCAAGTTCGACCATGACAGATATGAGATCGTGCGCGATGTCGCCCGCCTGCGCGAGATCGCGGAGCGCGCGGTCGACCAAGGCTTTTGGGCCTTCGATTTGGAGACGTCTTCACTCGACGCGATGGTCGCCGAGATCGCAGGCATCGCGATAGCTCTGGATGACAATGAAGCTTTCTATGTACCCATTGCCCACAAAGCGGGGGAAGGCGATCTGCTGTCCAATGAGACCCGAGCAGACAACCAGATCGAGCCCCGGGAGGCATTGCCCATCCTCAAGAGGGCGTTGGAAAACCCGGCGCTTCTGACCATCGGGCTCAATCTGAAATACGATATGCTGGTGCTGGCGCAGGAGGGCATATCTGTCGCCGCACCGGATGATGTGATGCTGATGAGCTACGCGCTGGATGCGGGCCGCACCAATCACGGCATGGACGCCCTGTCTGACCGCCACCTTGGCCACCAGCCGCTGCCCATCAAGGATTTGATTCGTACAGGCAAGAAAGCCATCACCTTCGATTTTGTTGAGATCGAGAAGGCCGCCACCTACGCCGCTGAAGACGCCGATGTGACCCTGCGCCTTTGGCGTGTGCTCAAGCCGCGCCTCGCCGCTGAGCAGATGGCCAACGTTTACGAGCGGCTGGAGCGCCCGCTGGTGGATGTAATCGTGAAGATGGAGCAGCGCGGCATTCAGGTGGATCGCCAAATTCTCAGTCGCCTCTCCGGTGATATGGCGCAAAAGGCCGCTGGCATTGAAGACGAGATTTACGAGCTGGCTGGCCGCAAGTTCAACGCCGGATCCCCCAAGCAATTGGGCGAGATATTGTTTGATGAGATGGGCCTGCCCGGAGGCAAGAAAACGAAGACCGGTGCGTGGCAGACAGGCGCGCAGGTGCTCGAGGATCTTGCCGCCGAAGGCCACGAACTGCCGCGCAGGATCGTCGATTGGCGTCAGCTAACAAAGCTCAAAAGCACCTATACCGACGCCCTGCCCACCTATATGAACGCGAAAACGGGCCGGGTTCACACATCCTACTCCATGGCCGCCACCACCACCGGGCGGCTGTCATCCTCCGAGCCAAACCTCCAGAACATACCGGTGCGCACAGAGGCGGGCCGTAAGATCCGCACCGCCTTCGTCGCGCCGGAGGGCCATAAGCTGGTGAGCGCCGACTACAGCCAGATCGAGCTGCGCTTGCTTGCCCACATTGCCGATATTCCGCAGCTGACCCAAGCCTTTGCCGATGGTGTGGACATCCACGCCATGACAGCGTCAGAAATGTTCGGCGTGCCGGTGGAGGGGATGGATCCGATGATCCGCCGCCAAGCCAAAGCGATTAATTTCGGCATAATTTACGGCATTTCGGCCTTCGGCCTCGCCAACAATCTGGGCATCGGGCGCCAGGAGGCGGGGGACTATATCAAGACCTATTTTGAGCGTTTCCCCGGGATCCGCGATTATATGGACGAGACCAAAGCCTTCGCCCGGGACCATGGCTATGTCGAAACCATTTTTGGCCGCCGCGCGCACTATCCGGAGATACGTTCAGCCAACGGCGCCATGCGAGCCTTTAACGAGCGCGCCGCCATCAATGCCCCCATTCAGGGCAGCGCCGCCGACATCATCCGCCGCGCCATGATCCGCATGGATGCCGCGTTGGAGTACGCAAAGCTGCAAGCCAAAATGCTCCTGCAGGTCCATGACGAACTCATATTTGAAGTGCCCGACGCGGAAGTGGACGATACCATAACGCTGGTGCGCAAAGTCATGGAAACCGCCACAGACCCCGTGATGCAGCTAAAGGTGCCGCTGGTGGCAGAAGCGCAGGCCGCAACGAACTGGGACGAGGCGCACTAGACTAGACTCTTGCAGCTAGAATCGCCAAGCTGACTCGTGGGGAGAAAGAGCTAACGGAGACGGTCAATGATCGAATTCCGCCTGCCATTTGCGTCGTCCCCAATTCGGCTTGGTCCGAGGGCAAGAGATTCTGAGTATGTTTTGGTACGTGGTCACACTCGAAGTGTGTCCGCCAAAGTGATCGGTGTTCGTGCGCACTTCCGACGCAAAGAAGTTCTCAAGGCTCGGTTGCCAACTTTCGAACAGTTACACCTGCCGTTTTAGCATTCAGACGTTGAAGCGTTTACGGACGCATCAGTGGCAAAAACCCCCTCCACTACAATTGATCGTCCATCGGCCCGAGCGGCGGAAGCTCTCAATGAAACTCCCTCAATCTCACTACCCACCACCTGCGTTTGGCGGCGTGCGGAGTTCTCCAGACTGTCGTCAATATCGATGGTGAAGGCAAAGGTTTCGCCGGGGGCGAAACTGGTGAAGTTGAGGATCAGCGTGGTGCCGCCATCGGTCAGGCCACTTATGCCGCCAAGTTTTGCGCTGCTTTCAGCGGCTTTGAAGGGCTGGAATACTTCGAGGCCACCACCGCCATCTTCTGTATCAAAGACCAATCCGGCGGGCGTTTGAGACAGATCGAAGGTGGCAGAAGAAATTGACCAGCCGTTGGCAGATGCGTTTTCAATCTCAAAGCGGTCGGTGGGGGCGCCCTCAATAAAGCGCGCATTTATGACGACACCACAGATGCTTTGGTGCGTGCCTTCCGCTGCTGCGGCGAATGTAAGCGCCGCTAAAGCGACCAGGCTGATCAATGTGAAACTGAACGGGGTCATGCTTGGTCTGGCCATCGTGCTCTCCACTTCCTGATGACCTAAATCGCGCTGCGGCAAAAAGAAGCAAGTTAATTTGCGGTAAGCTTTGCCGAGGTTTGGTCATGGTCGGCCTGCTTTGCCCTTCCCCAACACCGCTTTCCGTCCTAAACCGCTGCGACCAGTTTCGAGGCCGCGCCATGTCCACTTCACCCTCCGTTTCCATCACAGGCACTGGCTTTTTCACGCCGTCCGAGATCATCACCAATGATGAATTGGTGGCGGCGTTTAATGCCTATGTGGATCAGTGGAATGCCGAAAACGCCGCCGCCATTGAGGCCGGTGAGGTTGAGGCAAAGCCCCATTCGTCTGCTGAATTCATCACTAAGGCGTCCGGCATTGAGCAGCGCTATGTGCTCAACAAATCCGGCATATTAGACCCTGAACGCATGGCGCCGTACCTGCGGGAGCGCACATGGGATGAACCGGGCCAGATGGCGGAAATGGCAATGGATGCGGCTGACAAAGCGTTGGCCGATGCTGGTCTTGCCGCCGCTGATGTCGACGGCATCATCTGCGCTGCGTCCAACCATGAGCGCGCTTACCCCGCCATCGCCGTTGAGGTGCAGGAATTATTGGGTGTTGAGGGATTTGCCTTCGACATGAATGTGGCCTGTTCGTCGGCGACCTTTGGCATCCAGGCGGCCGCCGACATGATCCGCGCCGGGTCCGCCAAACGTATTTTGATGGTCAATCCGGAAATTTGTTCGGCCCATTTGGAGTGGCGCGACCGCGATTGCCACTTCATTTTCGGCGATGTGTGCACCGCCATAATTCTGGAGCGCGCCGATCTGACCGGAGAGGGTTTTGAAATCATCTCAACGCGCCTCAAGACCGCATTTTCCAACAATATACGCAATGATGCAGGATTTCTGCGCCGCACCCGCGACGGCCACATGGAAGACCGACGCGACATGCTGTTCCAGCAGGAGGGACGTAAGGTTTTCCGCGAAGTGGTGCCCATGGTGAGCCAGCTCATGCTGGAACATCTGGCCGATAATGGCGTCAGCCCGTCCGAACTAAAGCGCCTGTGGCTGCACCAGGCGAACAAATCCATGAACGATCTTATCGCCAAGAAAGTGCTGGGCGGTGAGCCCGCCAAGGGTCAACAGCCAAATATTTTACAGGATTACGCGAACACTTCATCGGCCGGGTCCATGATCGCGTTTTCGAAATATTCCGCCGATCTTCAGTCCGGCGACATAGGCATTATCTGCTCTTTCGGCGCAGGCTACTCGGTGGGCAGCGTCATCGTGCGCAGGCGCTGATCGCTCGTTTCTTCTGGCCTCAGATGCGGGCGCTTAGGAACCCGCCACGCCAATTCGACCCACCGCCACAGAGCCTTCGGTCACCACGGCTGTCTCCGTATGGGGCGCGGTACGGATGTTGATATTTTGTATCGCGCAATTGCCTTCACGCTTCGCCATCGCCGCGCATTTTCGGCCGGCGTCGGCGTACAAAGTCTGACGGTGCCTTGCGGAGGCGGCGACGCTGCGGGCTCTGAGGCCGCGGCGGCCCCGCGAGGTGAGATCCATCTGCCTCTCGGTGTAA
>JBCDIB010000168.1:0-5737 GCA_038749385.1 Pseudomonadota bacterium
ATCGCAGGACTCGAGGACATCACCTCCGGGACCATGACCATTGGCGACAATGACGTGACCCACGTCCTGCCCAAATATCGCGACATCGCCATGGTGTTTCAGTCTTATGCGCTCTACCCCCACAAAACCGTGGCGGAGAATATCGGCTTTCCGCTCAAGGTGGCCGGGGCCACGCCGGCCGAGAGGGATGCAGCGGTGAAGGACGCGGCGAGCCAGGTGCAGATGGAGGATTATCTGTACCGTTACCCCAAGGAATTGTCCGGCGGTCAGCGCCAGCGCGTGGCCTTGGCGCGGGCCATTATTCGGCGTCCCGCCATCTTCCTTATGGATGAGCCGCTGTCGAACCTCGACGCTAAATTGCGCAGCTTCATGCGGGCGGAACTCAAGCATATGCAGCAGACGCTGGGTGTCACCACCGTTTACGTGACCCATGACCAGATCGAGGCCATGACGCTGGCCCATCGGGTTGCCATTATGCGTGACGGCGTCCTGCAGCAGCTGGGCACCCCTACCGACGTGTATGATGACCCGGCCAATAAGTTTGTGGCTGGTTTCATGGGATCGCCACCGATGAATTTCATCAAGGGCGCGCTGGCGGGGGGTAAGTTCACCAGTGCCCACGGGAATCTGTCATTGCCGGGTCATGGCGACAATGGCGACGTGTCGGTGGGCTTCCGTGCCGAGGAAACCCTGATCGTGAACGCGAGCGAAGCAGATTTCTCCGGCAAGGTGTTCTCCTGCGAGATGACCGGACACGAAACCATAGTCACCTGCCAAATGGATCATGGCCACGTGATCGTTCGGGCAGCCAAGGATTATGACATCCCCATGGGCGCTCAAATTCATCTGAGGGTCGATCCCGCCCGAGTGTGTGTCTTCGATGAGGCCACCGGCCTGCGCATCCGCTCCAAACTCGCCTGAGGCATTGGGGCTTTTGGATGAAACGTTCACAGATCAACGCTGCACTGCGGGAGGCCCGGTTGCTTCTTGAAGCCCATCGCTGGGCGTTGCCGGCATGGGCCAGCTGGACATTGAATGACTACCGCAATCATGGGGCTGTGGCCGCGCATCTGAGCCGACACCAAATGGGGTGGGACGTGACGGATTTTGGCTCCGGCGATTTTGCGACCAGGGGGCTCACTTTATTCTGTGCCCGCAACGGCAATCAGTCAGACCCGAACTCCATTCCCTATGCCGAAAAGATATTGTTCGTCGGCGAAGGGCAGGAAACGCCCTTCCACTGCCACCACGCCAAGATGGAAGACATCATCAATCGTGGCGGCGGGAACCTGATGGTGGAATTTTGCCATGAAGGCGGCGGCGATGATGAAATTTCAGTGCTTGTAGATGGTCGAACGGCCCATCTTCAGCCCCATGAACCGCTGCGTCTGACCCCCGGCGAAAGCGTGACTATTCCGCGCCGGCTGCATCACTGCTTCTACGGCGAGGCAGGTGCGGGACCGGTTTTCGCCGGCGAAGTCAGCCAGGTGAATGATGACAATTCAGACAATTATTTTCTGGAACCTTTGGGCCGGTTTGCGGAGATCGAAGAAGATGAACCTGCCCTGCTGCCCCTTTGGAACGAGATCAACTGATGATGGCACAGGTCCAAACGGCGGCGCGACCCATCATCTGCGCGGGAAATTGGATCGTCGACATCGTGCATACGATCGATCATTGGCCAGCCAATAGCGACTTGGCCCGCATAAAGCATGCTGACCAAGGCGTGGGTGGTGGCGCGGCCAATGTGGCGTTCGCGCTTAAGGCCCTTGATGGCGATTTGGATATCGTGCCCGTCGGCCGGGTGGGCACTGATGAATATGGTGATTTTATCGTCCGGTCCTGCGAAACGGCGGGCTTGCCAATTGGCCATCTGTCCCGGGACCCGCAGGCACCGACGGCCCATACCCACGTCATGAATCTGGCGGGCGATTCCCGTACCTTCTTCTATCAGGGTGGAGCCAATGACGCCTTTACCTCCGACCATGTGCCAGTGGCACAGTTGGGCGGTTCCGGCATCTTCTACTTTGGTTATCTGATGCTGCTCGGTCGCTTCGATAGCCTTCGATCGGACGGCTCGACCATGGCGGGCGATATGCTCCGCGACGTGCGGGCGGCGGGGATGGTCACCTGCGTCGATATAGTGTCCGCGGCCCATGATGATTTTGCCAAAATTGTTGCTGCCGCCCTGCCCCACGTGGATTATCTCATCATCAATGAAGTCGAGGCCGGACGCGTGACAGGTGGTGCGCTGGCGGATCGTGCATCGATGGAGGCTGCAGCGCGCACCTTGCTGGACATGGGTGTGCAGTGCGCAGTCGTAATCCACACAGCCGACGAAGCCATCTGGGTGCCCAAAATGGGTGATGCGGCGCATCAGCCCAGCCAAACGCTGGCGGCAGACCAAATCGTCAGCCCAGTCGGCGCTGGTGACGCGTTTTGTGCCGGGGTTTTGTACGGTCTGCACCAGCACTGGTCGCCGGAAACATGCCTCGCTCTCGCACATCGGGCCGCGGCGGCTTCGCTGGGCAAAGTCACCGCCACTGAGGGCATTCCCGCTGTCGGCTCACTGATGAATGACGCACCGATGGAGCCGGAGGTCAAAGCATCATGACAGTACGCATGGAGTTGCAACCGGAGTGGTTTTCGCAAGCGGAAAGGACCATTGCCGAAAGCGGTGCAATTGTCGTCAGCGCGTTTCGCTACCCGTCTGGCGTGGCGGCTTTACGCATCACCAATGCCAGGGGCGAGATCATCGTACTGCCCTACCAGGGTCAGCAGATATGGTCGGCCATTTTTGACGGGCGCAACCTGACCATGGGATCCATGTTCGACCAGCCGGTGGCGACGCGGAACTATCTGGAAACCTATGGAGCGTTTTTCATCCATTGCGGCATGACGGCCATCGGCGCGCCGGGGGAGGGCGACGACCATGTGCTGCACGGCGAGATACCCAATGCGCCCTTCACCGATGCCGCGCTGGAATTTGGTGCTGACGGTGCGGTTCGTGTGCTGGGGCAATTCACTTACACCAAGGCGTTCGCCTGCAATTACATCGCGCAGGCCAGCGTAACATTGGGGCCGTCTGACACGCTGATCGATGTGTCCATTGAAGTGGAAAACCGCAAACAGACGCCCATGGACCTGATGTATCTTGGCCATGCCAATTTTCGCCCGGTGGATGATGGCCAGCTGGTCTATTGCGCACGTTATGATGCCAAGCACGTGCGGGTGCGCACTTCCATTCCGGCCCATATTTCACCGCCTGAGGGCTATGTTGAATTTGTGCAGGAGTTGGCGGCCGATCCCAAAAAGCACCATACATTGTCGCCCGATATGGCGTTCGACCCGGAAGTGGTTTTCACCCTCGATATGAGGGCGGATGGCGATGGGTACGCTCACGCCATGCAGCGCCACCCTGGCGGCCATGCGGATTACATTCGCTTCCGCCCCGACCAAACGCCCATGGCCACGCGCTGGATATGCCGGACGGCCGACCAACAGGGGCTGGGCATGGCCTTTCCTTCCACCTCTGAAGTGGAAGGCTACACCGCCGAAAAGGCCAAGGGGCAATATGTCGAATTGCCTGGCGGCGAGACATGGCGATGTGACATTCGCTTGGGTTCGTTGGCTGCTGACGAGGCGGCCAGCATGGCCCGACACATAGACAATGTGTTTGGGCGTTAGCCGATGGCGCGGTTTGTCGGCATAGGTTTTGGGGCCATTCAAGCTGGTTTGTTCGTTCGCGAAGCACATAGGTCCGGCGCGTTCGACAGCATTTCCATTGCCGCCCGGCGGGGCGATCTGGTGGATGGAATAAAGGCGAAACAGTCTTTCAAACTCAATGTTGCCCACGCTGACCGGGTGGTCACAGAGACCATAAGTGATGTCGAGGCTTATCGGCTGGCACAAACCGACCGTGATGCCTTGATTGATGCGCTAACTGCCGCCACCGAAATTGCTGTCGCGGTTTCCAGCGTTGCGGACTATGCGGGTGGCGGGCCGGACGGTCCCGATCAATTGCTGGCGCAGGCGGTGCTGCGCAAGGCAAGGGGTGAAGGTCCCAAAGCCATCATTTATGCCGCTGAAAACCACCATGACGCTGCGCGGCTTTTGGCGCAGGCTGTGGTAGCCGCCGCTTCACATATCGACCCCTCGGTGGACGTATCCGTTGCGTTCCAGACCGTTGATACAGTGATCGGCAAGATGTCCCGTGTGGTGGATGATCCAGACGAACTGACCACCTTCGGGCTGGGTGAAATGACCCCGGGCAGTGGGCGTGCCTTTCTGGTGGAGGCGTTCAACCACATTCAAATTTCACGCATCGACCCGGCACTTACCAGCGGGCGACACATCGCAGTTTTCGACGAGAAAGATAATCTGCGGCCATTCGAAGATGCCAAGCTGCACGGGCACAATGCCACCCACGCGCTGCTCGCTTATCTGGGCATGTTGGCCGGCCATAAATGGATTGTGGACGTGCTGGCAGATGAGCGCATCGCACCTTTGGCGCGGCAGGCTTTTGTCGCCGAATCTGGGGCCGCCCTTTGCGCCCAGCATGATGGGCAGGATCCACTTTTTACAGCGGCGGGATATGCCGACTATGTGGACGATTTGATTGCGCGAATGGGTAGCCCGTTTTTGCGCGACACGTGCCAGCGGATTGGGCGGGATGTGGAGCGCAAACTGGGTTGGAATGACCGATTGGCTGGCACGATGCGCATTTGCCTGCAGCACGGTGTGGCAGTGCCGCTTTATGCTTTGGCGACGCTCGCTGCGCTGCAAACATGGCAAGGGCAGACCCGCGATCTAACGCCTTTGGAAGGTCTTTGGACTGTCGGGGGTGCCGGTGCGCAAGAGCTGCAGGCGGTGTTGACCGCAGTCGCCGCACAACGATCCAAATTTCAAAATTTGTTGGCGGACATTTCAACGGATTCAGCCGCCTAGACCCCGCTACGTAAACTAGGACAAAACCCATGATGAAATATCGCCTGAACCGTTTTCTGGGTGCCGATGGCAAGTGCTTTGACGTTGCCATCGACCACGGTTTCTTCAACGAGCCTGGGTTCCTGACGGGCATTGAAGATATGAACAAGGCCGTGGCGACCATCGTGGATGCGGCACCCGATGCGGTGCAATTGTCCCCCGGAATGGCGCGTATGCTGCAGGCCATCCCCGGCAAGGAAAAGCCATCTCTGGTGCTGCGCACCGACATTGCCAACGTCTATGGTAAGGAACTACCGGATCATTTGTTCAGCACATTGATCGAGGGTGCAGTGGAACAGGCGGTGCAGCTGGATGCAGCGTCGCTGTGCGTGAATTTGTTTCTCTTGCCTGGCCGGCCAGACGTGCACGGCCAGTGCGTGGCCAATGTAACAAAGCTCAAGGCCGCCGCCGACCAATATGCCATGCCGCTAATGGTGGAACCGCTGGTCATGCGCGACAACAAAGAGGCTGGCGGCTACATGGTGGATGGTGACCTGGCGAAAATTAAAACGCTTGTGCGGCAGGCCGTCGAATTGGGGGCGGATGTCATCAAGGCCGATCCCACCGACAATGTTGCCGACTATCACCATGTGGTGGAGGTGGCCAGCGGCACGCCAGTTCTGGTGCGCGGTGGTGGCAAGGCCCCTGAGGCGGAGATATTGCAGCGCACTTACGATCTGATGGAGCAGGGGGTTGCGGGTATCGTTTACGGCCGCAACGTGATTCAGCACGAAAAGCCCGCCGCCATCAC
>JBCDIB010000169.1:0-5730 GCA_038749385.1 Pseudomonadota bacterium
CCTGCCCCGTGTCATCATGTGCGTGTATGCCCAAGTGCACGCCCGGTACTGCCTCCAGCACGGTACGGGTGATAGCTTCAATTTCGTGGGGCAGAGTGCCGCCATTGGTATCGCACAGGACGACCCAGCTCGCCCCGGCTTCATGGGCACGACTGACAACAGATAGCGCATACTCGGCATTGGCCTTGTAGCCGTCGAAGAAATGCTCGCAATCCAGCATGGCCTCTTTGCCCGCGCCCCGCGCCGCCACGATAGAAGCCGCAATCCCGTCGAGATGCTCGTCATTGGTTGTGCCCAGCGCCAAGTCGACATGGTAGTCCCACGCCTTGCCAACAAAGCAAATGGCGGGTGCCGCTGAGGTAATAATTGCGTTCAGGCCCGGATCGTTGGACGCAGAAACCCCGGCCCGCTTGGTCATGCCGAAGGCCGTAAACTTGGCAGTCCGGGTGCGGTTCTCGGCAAAAAAAGCATCGTCCGTTGGGTTGGCACCGGGGTAGCCGCCCTCAATATAGTCGACGCCCATATCATCCAACATCGCCGCAATGGCGATCTTGTCCTCTAGGGTGAAATCCACCCCCGGCGTCTGCTGGCCATCGCGAAGTGTCGTGTCGAATAGATAGATGCGATTGGCAGTCATAGGCGTGCGACACTCCGGGCGCGATAAATCTTCTTTATAAGCGCGTCCTCGCTACGCTGCGGGCGACGCGGGCAGCGAAGTGTTGTGTCGAATAGATAGAGGCGATTGGCAGTCATAGAGCTTCCCAAGTCGTCACACGCTCGCCGGTGTCCGGGTCCTTGCCGTCCTTCAGCTGGATGCCCTGTGCTTTTAGTTCGTCGCGGATACGGTCGGCGGTGGCGAAGTCCTTGGCCTTGAAGGCTTCAAGGCGCTCTGCGATGGCAAGTTCAACACCTGGCTCAGCGTTTGTCTCCTGATCAAGATCCAACCCCAAAATGTCCGCGCCAGCCCGCAAAGCCCCGCCTGACAGAGTGCCCAATGTTCTCAAAACCGCAGAGCACGCCAGATCATCGGCCAGAGCGGTCGACAAATCATCCAGGCTCCCAGCATCCTCATCCTGTACCCGGCGGCGCATTTTCTGAATGATTGTCTCCGCCTCCTCCAACCGCCGCACGGTAAAATCCAGCGGCTCACGATAGTGGGTCATGAGCATGGCCAGACGCAGCACTTCGCCGGGCCACTTGCGCCCGCCGAATGTGTCAGTGTGCAACAGATCGTGGACGGTGATGAAGTTGCCATCGGACTTGCTCATCTTCTTGCCCTCCACCTGCACAAAACCATTATGCATCCACACATTGGCCATGCTGTCTTTGCCTTCTGACGTTTCGGCGGCGCAGCAGGATTGAGCGATTTCGTTTTCGTGGTGGGGGAAAATGAGGTCCAGCCCGCCGCCATGAATGTCAAAGCGCTCACCAAGATAGCGCTTACTCATGGCAGAGCATTCGAGGTGCCAGCCCGGGCGGCCATAGCCGTAGGCGCTGTCCCAGCCCGGTTCACCATCGGCGGCCTGTTTCCAAAGAATGAAATCGCCAGGATTGCGTTTGTGGCTCTCCACCGCCACCCGTGCGCCGGCCTGTTGATCTTCCAGTTTGCGGTTCGACAACTGGCCATAATTGGCCATCGAAGTCACGTCGAATAGCACTTCGTTCAGCCCCACAGCATTGGCTGCTTCATAGGCATGCCCCTTGGCGATGAGGCTTTCGATCAGCGCCAGCATTTGGGGGATGTTTTCGGTGGCACGGGGTTGCACATTTGGGTCAAGGCAACCCAGAGACTTCATATCCGCCTGGTATTGAGCTTCCGTTTCCGACGTCACCTTACCAATGGCTTCATTCAAGTCTGCGTCGGGGAAATCACGCTTAGCGCGTGTGATTATCTTGTCGTCCACATCGGTGATGTTGCGCACATAGGTGACATTGTTCGCGCCATATGTGTGGCGCAACAGACGGTACAGCACGTCGAAAACGATGGCCGGCCGGGCATTGCCGATGTGGGCGTAGTCGTAAACCGTTGGCCCACACACATACATACGCACATCGCCCGCATCTATCGGAGCAAAAGGTTCCTTGGCGCGCGTCAGTGTATTGTAGAGCGAAATGGTGACATCCGACATGGAATGTTGGCTCCGGGTTTGCCCGGCGCGCTTCTCTTTGTCGAGGGTGTCAGCGACCGGGCCAGCTTCAACTAGCGGGAAATAATCTCACAAATGGTGCAGATCACGGTCATGGGTCTGCTATCGCGCGGCAGAACGAAACCGTCAACCGCTGAATAGCAGACTGACGGCAATGGAGAACATGACGAAGGCAATAATGCCGTCGAGCACGCGCCAGGCAGCAGCCCGCTGAAACAGTGGAGCCAGCAGCCGCGCGCCGTAGCCTAACCCAAAAAACCAGACGAATGAGGCGGTCATGCCGCCCGCGCCGAACAACCAACCTTCCGCCCCGTAGCTGGTCGAGATGCTGCCCATGAGAACGACTGTGTCCAGATAGACGTGGGGGTTTAGAAAGGTGAAGGCCAGCACTGTGCCCACCGCAGTGCGCAAGGTCGGCGCTTTCGTTTGCCCCAATTCCATAGCATCGGGCGACAACATGCGCCGCAGCGCAAACAGACCGTAGGCCGACAGGAACGCCGCGCCGCCAAAGCGTATGATCGTCAATATTGCCGGGTTGGCCTCCACCAGCGCGCCGAGGCCCGCGACACCCAGGAATATAAGCACCGCATCTGATAGCGCGCACAGCAGGCAGCAGACGAAAACGCGCGTCCGCAAAAGACCGAGGCGTAATATGTAGGCGTTTTGCGCGCCAATCGCGATGATAAGTCCACCACCCGTGGCGAAACCGGTCAGAAATGCGAGCATGGTGGTTACAACAGATCCATCTGTGCGGGTGGCTGATCTGGATCCTGCACCTTGGGTTCCACGCGCTTCTGCACATCTGGCGTAGCATTGGCCACCTTGTTGACAGCGTCGCCAATGGGGACCGCTTCCCAAAACTCGTCGTGTGGCGCAGTCAGCAGAGGTTGCACATCGCGCGGCTCGCTGTTTTGCACATTCAGCCAAGCGTCGAAATTGTCCGGCTCAATTGCCACTGGCAAACGGTCGTGTATCGGCGCGAAGGCATCATTGGCAGCCGTGGTCAGGATGCAGCCAGTATCGATCTCGGTGCCATCCGGTCCCATCCAGTTTTCCCACAGGCCAGCCAGCGCAACGATGCCGCCCGCTCTAGGGCGCACAAGATAGGCCTGGCTTTTGCCCTTACTACCCGCCGGTGGCCTCTTCCATTCATAGAACCCGGTGACGGGTATAAGCGCGCGGCGGTGGCGCATGGCGGTGCGAAAGCTGGGCTTAGTCGCGGCCGTCTCCGACCGTGCATTGATGAGTGTCGGGAAATCGTCCGGGTCTTTCACCCAGCCAGGTATCAGCCCCCAACGCACTAACATGGCCCCGCGCTTACCGTTGAAATTTGCGGCGATGTTGATGGGTTGCGTTGGCGCGATATTGTACAGGGGCGGGATGGCCGCTTTGATCTGCAGGTCAAGGAACTGGCTGATCTCCTCGGAGCTGGCAACAAGGGCGAAACGTCCACACATGTCTCCGGTTTTGCGCGGGGCGGCGGAGCGGTCAAGGCTCACCTGTGCATGCTGGACACGAACCCACCGCTTCGACACATTGCATCCATGAAAACGAACACGCCCTATGGCGTCAGCACCGCTGTTCATTGGCGCGGACACTGGCTGCTGGGCCTTCGCGGCAATCAATTGTGGCGGGGTTTGTGGTCTTTGCCCGGCGGACGGGTGGAAAATGGCGAGACGCCGACCGCAGCTGCCGTGCGGGAATTGAATGAAGAGACAGGCCTGCAGGCGGATGCCGCCGACATACAGCCTCTGCTCGACCTGAACCTTGGAGAAGGCCGCACGCTAGCGGTGCATATTTGGATTGCGCCCACGGCGGTCCCGCTTCAACCGGTCGCGGCTTCAGATTGCCTTGGCACCAGCTGGCTGACGCTGGAGGCTATTCTGGCCATGCCCGAAAGTGCGAAAACGCCACGGCTCGATGAGGTGATGACAGCCGCCGCCCAACATTTGCCGACGGACAGCTGACCACAAACATGTGAGCGAGGTTGATCAAGCGCCCTCTGGTATATTCTGTCGCAGGCACCAATGTTGAGGAGCATTGAACAGCAATAGGATAGCTCTCATGGCTCGGTCGCCCTTTATTCGCATCCCCCGCACACTTGCGGCTTTTTTGTTGGTTGGCGGCGCGCTTACCATCGGCCAAGTGTCTCAACTCGCGGAACTGACACCCACAGCAATGGCGCAGGGCCAGTCCAATTCAGACTTCTGGAAACAGCAGGGTTGGAAGACCAATTTTGACCTTATCTCGGTGGATGAGCAGGAAATCCTGTCCGGCGGTCCACCAAAGGACGGAATCCCCTCCATCGATCAGCCGCTTTTCATCCCCATCGAAAGTGCCCGTACATATGATGATCTGGAGCCGGTGATCGGCCTCAATATCAATGGTGACGCCCGTGCCTACCCGCTTTCGGTTCTAACGTGGCACGAGATCGTCAATGACACCGTGGGGGGCGTGCCGGTGGCGGTGACCTACTGCCCGCTTTGCAACGCAGCCATCGTGTTTGAGCGCACGCTTGATGGTGAAGCGGTGGAGTTCGGGACAACCGGCAAACTGCGCCGGTCCGACCTGATTATGTATGACCGAAAAACCGAAAGCTGGTGGCAGCAATTCTCCGGCGAAGCGATCGTGGGTGACAAGCTGGGCGAGACACTGAAAGTCGTGCCTTCGCGCCTGGAAAGCTGGGCCAAGTTTAAAGAGCGCCTGCCGGAAGGCCAGGTGCTCGTACCCAACAACCCAGAGTTCCGGGCTTATGGCACTAATCCATATATCGCCTACGACCGTTCGCAGACGCCCTTCCTGTTTCGTGGCGAACTACCCAAAGGCATCCCTGCCATGGCGCGGGTGGTGATCGTGCGAAGCGATGACGGTACGGATCCGTTTATCGTCTCTATGCAACACGTCCGGCTGGAAGGCCCGGTGACTGATGGCGACGTGACGGTGACTTGGGAAAAGGGCCAAACTTCCGCGTTGGACCGGCAAAAGATTGCCGAAGGGCGCGATGTCGGCAATATCGTGGTGCAATCCACAGCCAATGGCGAGCCGGAAGACCTAGCCTATGACGTTACCTTCGCCTTTGTGGCCAACAGCTTCCACCCCGATGTGGAGATTGTGCAGCAATAGCGCTGCTTATGGTCTGCTCTGCCTGGTACTCGTCTGGATCGGACCAGCCTTTGCGCAGGGCACGGAGCTGGATACGGAATCGCCGCCACCGCCGACGGAAGACGTGGCACCGCCCTATGAGGATCAATTGGAGCGACTGAGTGAAGTGCTGGGTTCGCTGCACTTCCTGCGCCAAATTTGTGAAGGTGAAGAGGCCGAAGACTGGCGCGAAAACATGGCGGCCTTCCTTGCCGCCGAACAGCCCTCCCCCCGACGCCGGGCCAAATTTATCGGTCTGTTCAACCGAGGTTATGATGGTTTTAGCGGCCAATATACGCGCTGCACTCCCCAAGCCATGCAGGCTACACGGCGCTATCTGCGCGAGGGACGGTCTCTGTCAGAAGGTATTGTGAACCGTTACGGAAACTGATGGCAATTGGTCCGCCCTGTTAACCAATTTGCAAGGGTTGGCGGTGGGAAA
>JBCDIB010000170.1:0-5698 GCA_038749385.1 Pseudomonadota bacterium
AAGCGGGAAACTAACCTCGAAACGAGTATTCCCTGAGGGTCGTCGAAGACTACGACGTCGATAGGCAGGGTGTGGAAGCACGGCAACGTGTGAAGCTTACCTGTACTAATAACTCGATCGGCTTGATCGTTCTCATTACTTGTATTCATGAGACCAACTTTGCGGAGTAAAGATGGTCAGCGCCGCCAAGAGCGTTTCGCTTACGAAACCTATGAGAGGCAACATGTAGAACACAAATCCAGATTTGATATGTATTTCGCCGACCTGGTGGTTATGGCGAGGTGGCTGCACCCGATCCCATCCCGAACTCGGCCGTGAAACACCTCAGCGCCGATGGTACTTTGTCTTAAGGCACGGGAGAGTAGGTCGCTGCCAGGTCTGCCAAATACATATTTTGTTTCGAAATCTTCTTATTCTATGCCGCTCGCTCCTGCTTCAGGGGAGGGCGGCATTTGTTTTTGTAGGTCCGGTGTCCAGCCATGTTACGGTTGGAGCAGTGTTTCGGGTGTCCATTGGGCGTCCTTGGCGCGGGGTGGAGCAGCCCGGTAGCTCGTCAGGCTCATAACCTGAAGGTCGCAGGTTCAAATCCTGCCCCCGCAACCAGATTTCTCAATATACAAATCCTGTCGTTACAACTGGTTCTGCTGGGCTCTGCTCAAATCAAAGCCATTTCATTGCCGCAACTCGTTTGCGGCGCCCGATTAGCAATATGGTTCAGCCTCTCAGCAGCAGCAGCATTGCAACCACGTTACGACGCCATGTGTGTGGTAGCCCATTGAGTTTCAGACGCATCTGTCGCCTGAGCAGCGCGCGGATCTTGAAGGCAAAAATCTCATATTTCGCGCGAAGTGTTCTGGCGCACGAAATTTGCATCAACCGCTGGCTCTGGACTCCAAATCGACGCTTATAGGCCCCGTGTTCAGGCAGCATATCAAAGTCTGTCACTTGGTCGGGAACAGCATTTCCATCCCGCACGCAGCTCAAATGTAGAGTTGCTGGAGACGCAGAAGCCATATCGGCATCATAGCTCGACAAAAGCCCTTGGGCTATCGAACCTGATTGCTCTGATATCGCCACCAGCACATGTGAAACTGGCCGTTCATCCACCCGCAATGTGTGAATACCAAGCGGTGTGCGAATCTCTCGTTTTGGGGGCGAACCTGTTTGGCCATCTGCATGCAAATGCTGCTCAACCTCACCACTGCGCAGCGCGCCACCCCAATGGCCTTGTTGCTCCAACCATTGGTGTTTCCATGTGAGCAATTGCTCGGCGTAAGGCGCGAACAGCGGACTACTCGCCGGCGTGAATGTGCAATCGACCTTTCCACCAGCCGATAATTTCCGGCGGCTGGCCTTCAGGGCGCGCTTCATATTCGACGACAAGGGCTGACCGCCCTGTTTTGTGTCCACGCCAATTGGCATCAGGTAAGACGGTTCGACATATTCAAATTGCACACAGAGAGCGCTGCCTGGCTGTTCCCAACTATCTGATGACGATGGCAGTGGCGCTGAGAGGGGCTCTGGAAGGGGCGTAACCAAAGCCTCACCCTCTCTAGCATTGTCATTATCCGTCTCTGCGTCGGTCTCGGTAAGTGCTGGCCCTGTTACCAAATCCGCGGGTAACGGGTTGATCAGCACCCCTGCCAACTCTTGGGTAGAGAGCCCTGCAACTCCGAAATTGAGCAGTGCCGCCAAATCTCCGCCACTCCAAACCAAAGCCGGGTATAGATAAAGCGCATCGCAAGGGCCCTGAGACCGGAATATGGCTGGCTTGGTCTCCATCAGTGCCAGCAACAATTCGTCACTTGCGTGTGATGTCACCGCAAGCACGTGCGAATGTTTCCGAACTTCCAACGACGCCAAGTCCGATGTGGCTGAACCAGCCCATTGGCCACCACTTGCATGCAGGCGCTGCCAACGCACCATCAGCGCATCCATTTGCACTTGTGACAGCCCGTCCAGACGAATGAGCTCAACACAGCCACGCGGTGGTTCATCGGCACCGGGCCCGTTTCTCTTTGTCTTTGGTGGGACTGTTAGGCCTAGCAAGGCTTGTTTTCCTTTGCGTCGCGGCATCAGTTTATGCCGTCCCTCGAAGATGCGGAAGCTCATCCTCTGTTAATGGTGAACGCCGGCCCACTGCGGCGCTTGATGATCGAGCGGCTGGCGCGGTAAGTCACAAGACACACAAGAAACGCCGGCGCGGCCGCAAGCGAACACCACCACGCTATCACCAGTAAGGAACAGCACCATGAATGACGGCACCAAAGGCGAAACTATAGGCTTTATTGGCGTCGGCCTCATGGGGGCCGGCATGGCTGCCAACATCTTGAGTGCCGGATATCCGGTCAACGTCCTTGGTAATCGCAACCGAAAGCCGGTGGATGACCTTGTTTCGCGCGGTGCGGTGGAGATGCAGTCCGCTGCTGAGATCGCAAAGGCATCTTCTGTTATTTTCATGTGCCTACCCGGCTCTCCGCAGGTGGAAGCGGTGCTCAATGGTACGGACGGGATATTCAGCGCGCTGACCGAAGGGACGGTCATTGTCGATTGCTCCACTGCGGACCCCAATTCCACCCTCCGCAATGCCGAGTTGGCCGTTGCCAAAGGCGCGCATTATGTCGATGCCCCGTTGGGCCGCACACCAAAGGAAGCCTGGGCTGGCACGCTGGACACGATGGTTGGCGCAGACCAAGCGGTGTTCGACCGCATCAAGCCGTTGCTCGACGTGTGGGCGGGCAAGGTGGTCCATATCGGCGCGGTGGGCGATGGCCACAAGATGAAGCTGCTGAACAACTTCCTGTCGCTTGGCTATGGCGCGCTTTATGCGGAAGCCTTGGCGCTCGGCGCAAAGGTTGGCATTTCACCGCAGACTTTTGACAGCGTCATTCGCGGCAGTCGCATGGATTGTGGGTTTTATCAAACTTATATGGGCCATACGATCGAGGGCGATCGCAACAGCCATCAGTTCACCCTAACGAACGCGCTCAAGGATCTGGGTTATCTTGAGGCCATGGCGGACGCCGCAGGCTTGGTGAATCCCGTTGGCAACGCCGCCAAAAATACGTTTGCTGCAGCAGTGGCTGGAGGCGCGAATGGCCCGGACGATTATGTACCTCACCTGCCACAGCACATTGGGCGCTTGAACGGCACCGATGTGCCTGTCAGCAAACCAGCAGATGGGGACGAATAGAGGTGGCAAAAAAAGGCTATTTTGCCATCGGCGCGGAGGGCATCTCCAAACCGATGAATTTCGGCAATCTGGCGCGATCCGCTTACGGGTTTGGCGCTAGTTTCGTATTCACCGTTGATCAGTCAAAAAGTATTGGCCGCCCGGAGTCCGACACAAGCGCCAGCCGCGATCACTTGCCGTGGTACAGTTTTGACGGCGCGGCCAACATGGTCCTGCCGGATGACTGCACTCTGGTGGGCGTTGAGCTGACCCATGACGCCGTCGACCTTCCCAGTTTCCGGCACCCAACCCGGGCGGCTTATGTATTGGGCCCAGAGGGCGGCTCCCTGTCACCGGCCATGATAGAGCGGTGCGCCCACGTGGTGAAGATCCCCACATCGTTCTGCATCAATGTCGCTATGGCCGGAGCCATCGTCATGTATGACCGGGTATCCACTGTGCATTCATTTGCCGAACGCCCGGTCATGCCCGGTGGCCCCACAGAGCCACCGCGTGAACATTTGCACGGAAGCCCGATATTTGTCGGTGGCAAGCAGTTCAAATGGCAGGAGGAGTGGAAGACGTCACCGTCCCGAAAAACCATGCCTAAAAATAGCGGCTAGTCCCAGGCCTCTCAGCTCTCAGCCATCACTCCGCCACATCAATTTCCGGCAGCGCCTCCAGCACTCCGCGCAGCCGGTTAAAAGCCAAGCGTATGCGCGATTTCACCGTCCCAAGTGGCAGCCCAGTCTCTTTGGCGATCTGGCTGTGGGACAGGCCGGTGAAAAACGCCAGCTTGATCAATTTCACCTGATCTTCCGGCAGCCCAGCCAGCGCTTCTCGAACGCGTGCTTCACGGGTCACGGCGTCCATGCCCGCATCTGGCTGCTCGGGTTCGCTTGGCAGCAACATCGGATCATGGGGGTCCAGCTGCGCCGTTTTCTGGCGCCGAACCGCATCAATGCGCCGATTGCGCGCAATGCGGAAGATCCAGGTGGGCAAGGACGACTTTGTGGGGTCGAACATGTGCGCCTTGTTCCAAAGCGTTACCATGATCTCCTGGGTCATCTCTTCCGCACTGCCATTGTCGAGGTTCAGGCGGATCAGGAAAGCGTTCACCCTCGGTGCAAAATGGTGAAACAATTCGGCGAACGCCTGCTTGTCGCGATTATTGGCGACGCGGGCTGCAAGATCAGCAAAATGCTGCTTTTGCGCATCCGCTGCGTCATTCGCGCTGCCGTTAGCAGTTTTGGCGCCACGTTTAAGGGCGGGGGGAATGTCGATGCTCAACTCGCCCTTGGCGCCATCTATCGAGGCGCTATCGACCGAGGCGCCATCAACTGATGAACGATCTGCGGCAGCATGGGCATCCGCCGTTGCTTGCTTTGCAGCATCCGCATTTAGGTTGATTTCTACTCCGTGTGGTGCTCCACGCATCTGGCTTGGCCTATGGTTAGTCGCATTTACGTAGTCAATCTCGCAGGTCTTGATCCATCATGGCACAAGTGACGGGGTAAGAGATAGTGCGGCATACGTCTTTTTGTTCGCCAAACCGGCCTCGCTCGACTGTCCTGCCAAATTCGGGCCTATTTTTGTGGCCACATTACAAATTGCTACAACGCCACGCATGCGGGGCTTCTCTCAAGCAATTAAGCGGCATTTCGTCGGCTTTTAAGACAAGTTTAATCACTTGTAAGGATAAGTTAACCGAACAGCCACGGCGCGCGCTTTGAGCAGCATGCTGGGCAGGCAGATGATGACAGCGATAATGATGGGCAGAACAACGATGAGCAATGCTAAGGTTTTTGGCACATTGGTGGGCGCTTCGGTGCTTCTCACAGCTTTCGCCGGGGCCGCCAATGCGCAGGCCACACAATTCAAGCAGCACCGTGATTGGGGTGCCTACTCATACCAGGCCAGCGGCGCAAAAAACTGCTTCGTACTTTCCAAGCCAACAGCAAAGCGCCCCGCCGAGCGTGACCATGGCGATGTCTTTTTCATGGTTGCCCGCAAAGCCGATGGTTCAGGCTTTGAGCCCCAGTTTCGCGCTGGCTATTCCTTTGCCGAAAATTCGGAAGTGAAGGTCAATGTCGACGGCAAGGTCTTCACCATGTTCACCCAGGGTGATGGCGCGTGGCTTCGCAACAAGGCTGAAGAGCCCACATTGGTGTCTGCCATGCGAGCCGGCCGGGCCATGAAGGTGGATGCCACCTCCCGCCGCGGCACCAACACAAGCTATGATTATTCCCTGTCCGGTGTGACGGCTGCATTGGGCGACGCAACAGCCTGTCCATAAGCCTGCCGTTTTATTGATGTTCAAACGCCCGGTCGTGTCGGCCGGGCGTTTTTCGTTTGTGCCCGTACTTTCAACTCGCACTCAGCTTGAATTTGAAGCCTGCGCCGCAAACCTGTATGCAGCAAGCAAATTTCATGGAACACACCAATGCCTGCAAGCACCTTCACCGCCGAGCAGCCTGAACAGGCCTTGGCTGCCCGCCTCGACCTGACAGATGCCAGCGTGCGCGC
>JBCDIB010000171.1:0-5693 GCA_038749385.1 Pseudomonadota bacterium
CTGATCATCCTCTCAGACCAGCTATTGATCGTCGCCTTGGTGAGCCATTACCTCACCAACTAGCTAATCAAACGCGGGCTCATCTATCACCGATAAATCTTTCCCCCTAAGGGCTTATGTGGTATTAGCACACATTTCTATGTGTTGTTCCGCAGAGATAGGTAGATTCCCACGTGTTACTCACCCGTCTGCCGCTCCCACCGAAGTGAGCGCTCGACTTGCATGTGTTAAGCCTTCCGCCAGCGTTCGTTCTGAGCCAGAATCAAACTCTCAAGTTTGAGATTTTGAATCGACTTTATGTTCGCTTCGAAATTTGCGTTCTTACTACTGATAGTAAGCACAACTCTTAAACGCTCCGAAAAGCGTTCAATTGACAGGAGTTTGATATCCACCCAGCCAATTCCGAAGAATCAACCAGGTTTTATGTACAAACTCACTTATGAGTTATCTTAAGAAACGTACTCGTCGAAGTTCGTTTGACCATGCGCCGGAACTAAGCCCGGGCGTGATCTGCAGGACCCCGCCGTTCACGTTTCTCTTTCATCATATTCAATTTTCAAAGAACCGAAGCAAAGCTGCTTCGTTCGGCAAATGCGCTTGCGCTCCACTTGCCTGGTGGTAGGTTTTCGCTCTCGCGACGCCTTGCCTGATTGGTGACCGCGGAGAGTAGCTCGTTGCGCCAGCGGCGCTGCTGTCTCGTTGGTGAGGCGTGTGTACGGTTATGCCCCGAAACTGTCAACGCGGTTTTTGAAGATTTTCGCGTTTTTTCGATTTTTTTGCGTTTTTTGGCGGAACCGAGCGCTGAGTTGCCGCCTAGAGCCCAGAAACACTGCGTTTTGAAGCGGTTATGGCAGTCTGCCTGCCATTTCTTAGGGTGTGGCCCGGGGAGTTTCCGGCGATTTCGCAACAAAACCGGCTATTCTCCCGGTATGAACATGCACCACACCATAACTCGCTTGAAGTGCAAACGTGGGCTTAAAGCTGCGATGCTCATCACACTCTTATAACGGGGCGCGATAACCTGCCTCGCTTTCAGCCAATTTCCAGCCGATAGAAGCGCGTATATAAAGTATGGCAGTTGCAGGTCACACGATGGCCCGTCAGCCTCTGCCCATTGAATGAGATAGCGCCTGCCAATGTCTTCCAAAACACCGACCGCTCTACCTCATTCTACCTCCCATTCCACAGCCGCCTCGGCGCCTGCTCGGCGCACCCGCAGCAAGGCCGAGTTGATGCTTGGCAATGAGAGTGCCTTGTCGGCGGCGGGCACCCGCAGAAAGCCGGATCGGCGGCAATTGTCACTTCGTTGGCTGTCTGGGGTTTTACTAACCGGTGTTTGCTCCCTGGGGCTCATGGGCGGCGCCCTGGCCGTAGCCTTCAACGGTCAACAGCAGCTTGCTTCCTTGCCAGCCGAATTTGTCCGGCAATTAGGCGCTATCGCAGATGGTCGCCAGAACGGTGCCGAGCCACGGGTCCAGCAACAATTGGAAGGCAAGGGCGATCGCATCCGAGCCGCAGCAGCATCCGAAACCGTTGGTCAGGGCACCGATGACAAACGGGTGCTCAGCGTGGCAACCGCAGTTCGCCAGGGCGACATCGACGTCATCAAGACCCGCGAGTTCATACATATCTCAGCTCCCATGGCCGTCGGTCCTGTGGCGGATATTGAGTATCCGCCCTTTAACCCTCTGGCCGTGTTCTCCGGTGACGCGGCGGACCAGGGCCTGGCGAATGCAGCGGGACGCATCTACGGCGCAGAAGTTGAAAGCGAAGTCATCATCCAAGTGACCGGCTTTCCCACCGGGCCGGAAGCACTGGCGGACGCCTACAGAATGAGTGTGGCCGAAGCGGAGCAAACAGTGCGCGAGAACGCCGACATATTGGTGGATGACACTATTCAGCTGGCCGCCTTCGCCACAATCGATAATGGACGGTTCGATCTTGCCCCCGCGCAGGGCCTCGGCCTTGCGCCGGTGAATATGACGGTACTTGATGACAACATCTCCGTCCTCGACCGCTTTCAATTGCCGGCGGGCAATTGGTTTGATGAGACCGTGTTCACCGTCGACGGACCAACCAATTTGCAAGATGCGCTGCTGGCCGCCGGGTTCAGCGCACCAGAGGCTGCGGCTCTGCGCCCCGAAATGGCGAAGGAGCTCAAGGCTGACGAGATATCCACCCAACACCGTTTGGTTTTGTCCGTCGAGCGCACGCCCCGCGGCGAACTGGTGCGGCCGATGCGGGTGAGTGCCTACGCGTCCAACCAACATGTTGTAAGCTATGCCCGGCGCGATGATGGCATCTTCGTCCGGACACCCCGTCGCTTCCGCCCACTGCTGGCGGTTGCAGACCGTGACGCACCGGCCCGACGCCCCGCGCGCCTGCCGGAGGTGATGCCGACGATCTATGACTCGATATATAGGGCGACTATGGGACGGGAATTGCCAGAGGATGTGGGCAAACGGCTTGTCTCCATTCTGGCCTCAGATGTCGACTTCCAGACAAGGGTGCGCCCGACGGACCGGCTCGATCTGTTCTACACAGCCGACGAGGAGACCGGGGATCTGCAGATCCTGCACGCAAAAGTGCTCCTGGGAGACGTTGAACGCAGGTACTACCGGTTCGTCACACCAGATGATGGCAAAGTGGACTATTATGATGAGACAGGCAAAAGCGCCAAGAAGTTCCTGATCCGCAACCCGGTGCCCACCGGCAAGTTTCGCTCAGGTTTTGGCCCGCGTCGCCACCCTGTGCTGCGGCACACACGGATGCATTGGGGCGTTGACTGGTCCGCCCCCCGCGGCACGCCCATCATTGCTGCCGGCAATGGCACGGTAAAAAAGGCGGGCTGGGCCGGCGGCTACGGCAAGCAAACGCTCATCCAGCACGCAAATGGTTATGTGTCATCTTATTCGCACCAGACTGCCTTTGCCAAAGGCGTGACACCGGGCGCGCGGGTGCGCCAGGGACAGGTGATCGGCTATATCGGCTCCACCGGCCTTTCGACCGGGCCGCATTTGCATTACGAAGTTATTGTGAACGGCAACAAAGTGAACCCTTTGAAGATTCGACTGCCACAGGGCCGGGTCTTGAAAGACGATATGCTGGATCGCTTCATGGCGGAGCGCGATCGGATCGACAGCCTCGTAAGCGGCGATACGGAGGCCACCACGGTCGCCAGCCGATAATTTGCAAATTGCAGAAACAACTCGGGTTCAGGCCGCCAATGTCATGACTTCAGACACGGCTTGTTGTCCCCGAGCATCTTCATCGTTGGCATCGAGGCGCACGCCCAACCATTGCTGATATTCATTGTTCGGCGATAGCAGTTTCTTGGTCGATAGTTGTGACGGGGAAAACAGATCCAGATCGCACTCGCGGCACTGGACAACCATGCGGCGAATACCCAGTGGCCTGAGATAATCATTTGCGCGGCCAAGCAACTCTTCCGCCAAGTCCGCCGCCGTTTCGTGGCCATCGGTCTTGGACAGTTGGGAGGTGTCAATGCCCATGGCCGCGATCTCAATGGTGCGTTCACAATCCCAGACCGGCTTGTCGATGGCGTTAAGCAACAGATCCTCGTCAAAAACGCGAGATCCAGCGACCGTCCTAAGCTCGATGAAGCCGACCACCCGGTTCGTCCTCGTTGCGACCGTCAAAAAGGAACGGCGGTTTCGTTCTGCATCAGAGATCTTGCAGGCTGCGCGCCGACCGATCACCCGCACCGCTTTGGACAAAACTTTGCCCAACAGGCCATCGCACTGGTTTCGAAGATAAGCTGATTTGCCGGGCTCACCGGCGATAATTGTTGAGAAGGTAAGCGTCATCAAGACCTCCCGTCAGTATGAAATGGATTGCCGGGGTGAGCTCAGACGCACAAGACCCGCGGGCGGCACGGTTGGCACCTCGTTGGACGCCACCAATTTAAGGCCCTGCAGGAGGGACAGATTGGCTGTGCTGGACGGGATGATTGCCAAGACGCTGCCATCGCTGCGCCGCACCAATGTGTGGTCCAGTCCAATCTTACGGGCCAGGTTCGTCTCCTGACTTGTGAAGGTTACCGCCACCGCTCGGTTGTCATTTATTGCCGCAAAACGCAGCGCTTTGGCCAACACTGCGCGCACTGCGCGGCCCAGCGCATTACCGCACATCTGGACGCTCACCTGGCCCTTTACTTGGGCATAGGCACCGAAAGGCGAGATGGTGAGCTTTTGCAATTCAAAGGCGTTGGAAAGGTGGGCGTCATCGCCACTGGTCTGCTCGGACCTCGCGGGCGGTGAACCCAACAGATATGTAGGGTAAAGGCGGGCGTAGACCGATATCTCGTCACCGGATCGATATGCGATGTGCACCGCCCGCTCGTCATCAAACCGATCTGGGTCAAACCGCTGCTCATGGGTTCGCGGCGTCAATTGCGCTGTGGGCAGACCTGCGGCACGGGTCCGCATTTCGAGACATTCCACCACATTCTGGATGTCCGCATCGCTCTTGCTGAAATGATAAACCGAAATCATCGGGCTCTCCTCTGCAGGCATTGAAACCTGAAAAGGAGCGCTTGAATATTCTCAGATCATACTTGCGACATTGCGGGGGCGACTATTGCCTGCCCATTTTTGGGCACCGGATTTTAGCATTTTGCTTACCGTGATGCCCGGCCCACTAACGCGCGGACCTATGGCGAGCCTGCCGTGTGCCGAAAGCTGAAACCTTAGGAGATAAGCCCCAGCCGGAGGGCTTTTGCCACGGCCTGCGGACGGGACACCGCATCCAATTTGCGCGTGGCCGACGTGATGTAATGGTTCACAGTGTGCTCCGACAAAGACAAAATGGTGCCGATTTCCGAGCTCGTCTTGCCTGCGGCTGTCCAGCGCAAACAGTCGCGTTCCCGTTCTGTCAGATCCACTGGGGCGCGGGTTTGTATGTTACCGATTTCCCGCAACCGTTCGCAGGCTGTCATGGCGACCAATTGCAATGACGACAGGTCTTCCGTTGACACAGATACGCCTTGGCCTGTGAAGCCTAAAGCGGATGTTATGCCTTGGGGTTGGTGCACGGGAATGTAGAGGCCATCGGCCATCTCGAAGGCGTTGAACAATTCCACAACGATTTCGCGCTGCTTCTTGGCCCGATGTTTGTTGACCTCGGCCACGTTGAACTCAAACGGCATCATTGAAGTGCGTATGCGCTCGAGAACGGGACTGTCACCTGCCAAGCCATGCTCATCATAGGCCTGGATCATCTCTGGATCCCAATTGTTGACGATGACCTTGCCGCCTAGTTGCTCGTTCAACTCCGGCAGGCCAAGAACGGTGAAGCGGGTGTAACCCAGATCATTGGCAAGGCGTTTGAGAAAGTGAAATGCCTCAAAGGAAGTGCGCACACTCGCCACTTCATCAATCAATTCGGCACGCCTGGCCAAAAGGGTCATGGTCTCTTACACCTTCAAATGTCTTGCAACGCCAGACGCTGCCTACAACTAAAGGTAGCAGCGGATGCTTAATGGTTTCCTATCCGCCTTGGTAAATGAGTTGTTAACGCTAAGTGGGCGATTGTCGCGTGCGCGGATTGGCAATGGCCCGCGTCGCCAAACGATGCCAGTATAAGGGCAGGCGCAGCATATTGAGCCCACTGGAAAACGGTGGTGTCACCTTTCCAAGCGCAATTGATGCGGAGCACCTATGGCTGCCAACGAC
>JBCDIB010000172.1:0-5692 GCA_038749385.1 Pseudomonadota bacterium
GCGGATGAGGAGAAACGCACGTACCGGTGTGTCTGCATGTTCACGCAGACCAAGGCTAAGATTCGCTTCGTCTGCGATCAGTTTTTGAAACTCGCCATCGGTCCAGGGGCGCAAGAAACTCTGAGCGTGCAATTGCGCCAGTTCCGACGCGTCGGCCTGCTGCAGACCCACCATGGCCAACTCGGCGGCCAATGTGCGGTGCCACAAGCTGCGCAGGCGGCCATAACTTGCGGACCCGGCCATCAGCCCGCCCGCCGGAGCGAAAAGCCGGCACCCGGCTTTGCGTCCGCGCCGCGCATATAATTGAGGGTAGCTGGGTGAGTGGCGGCGTCCGCGGCCAAACCCAGTTTCGCTATATACGAAATATCGGCGGCGAGGGCGGTAGGCGTTGCACGGTCCGCTGGCAGATGTGCGGCAGCGACAGTCTCGGCTGCAAATGGGCCGTGAATGGAACCCGACCCAAAATCGAAGTTGGTCAAATCCTCCAAATTCACCCGCACGGCGGTGTCCGGCTCGCCATTGCGTTGCATGAACACTTCGTCACGCCGCCCGTCCAGCGCGATCCATGCGGTGGCAGCGGCGTCTTTGGCGTGGGCATCAAAACCCGAAACGCCAACGATCTCGCAACCGCTGGCGAGGGCGTAACCTTTGGCAGCGCTGACACCCACGCGCAGACCGGCAAATGAGCCCGGCCCGATGCAAACGGCAATTCGGGCAACGCTGCCGAAGGACAGACAATGGTCGGCCATGATTTGCGCGACCAAAGGCACCAACACCTCGGCGTGGCCCCGCTGCATTGGCTCACTGACCTGCGCCAATATCTGGCCCGTTGCGCAATCTGCCAACGCGACGGAGCATGCGGGTCCCGATGTATCGAGGGCCAACAAGAGTTTTGAGGTCGCCTTATCCGGCATGGAGGTTTTGGGTCAGGCCGCTACGGCCTCAACCTCCTCAACTTCGGGAATAAAGTGGCGCAGCAAATTCTGGATGCCGTGTTTGAGGGTGGCGGTGGAAGACGGACAACCGGCACATGCGCCGCGCATGTTCAAAAACACCGTGCCATCCTTGAAGCCGCGGAAGGTGATATCGCCGCCATCGCGGGCAACTGCCGGGCGCACACGGGCTTCCAGCAATTCCTTGATGGTGTTTACGATGTCCGCATCTTCGGGCTCGAAAAACTCTTCACCATCGCCCGTCACCACTGGGGCCGCCTCGGCCATGACCGGGCGTCCGGACGTGAAATGCTCCATGATCGCGCCCAGAACAGCGGGCTTCATGTGCTGCCATTCACCGCCCTCTTCAGATTTGGTGATGGTCACAAAATCATAGCCGAAAAACACGCCAGTGACGCCTTCGATGGCGAAAAGACGCTCGGCCAGAGGGGATTTTCCCGCAGCTTCATCGGCCTCACGATAATCCACAGTGCCCTGGGGCACCACAACGAGGCCGGGGATGAATTTCAGTGTCGCCGGATTTGGCGTCGCTTCGGTCTGGATAAACATGCTCGTTCCTCAAATGCCAAATAGCTGCTAGCTTGTCGGTAGTTTAGAAGACTTCAAAACTGACGCAAGCGCACTCACTCCTATATGGTGTCAGTGTCTGACGATCACAATGTGGCTGCGAGACCAAAGCCCAAATCACACGACACCGTGGATCTCATCATCCGTTATCCCAGCCGGTACAACCGTCACCGGAATTGGAAAGGCCGCTCCCCGCGTACCGATGGAGGACACAAGTGGGCCGGGACCATCCTTGCCGCCGCCCGCCGCCAGAACCAGCGTGGCAATATCCTGATCTTCTTCAATCAGCAGGTCGATCTGTTCGCGGGTCTGGCCCTCGCGGACAACCTTTTCCACCGTCACATCTGCCAGGGACGTCGCCAGATCAGCGTAGCGCGCCAGCATAAGGTCCGCCGCTTCCCTGGCTTCGGCTCGCATAATCTCTTCCACACCTAGCCAGTGCTGAAAGTCACCGGGCGGGATGACGTAAAGCATGTCGAGGAGCCCGTTTGATTTTGCAGCCCGTAGGGCAGCGAAAGTCACGGCGCGATCGCACTCGGCGCTTTCATCAACGATCACGAGGAGCTTGCGCCTGTGACCTTCTTCATTTGCAAGACGTTTTGAAACCATAACCGGACCCTGCCCTTAACGCTGAATCGGAGCAAGCACGATTACAAGAAGCCCAAGATGCGCTTGGTATCAGCCAGAACAGGCTCGGCAATAGCACGCGCACGGGCCGCACCGTCAGCCAGCACCGCGTCGATATGGTCTGGTTCCGCAAGCAGACGGTTCATCTCACCGGCGAATGGCGCGATCTTCTCAACCGCCAACTCCGCCAAGGCAGGCTTGAATGTGCCGAATTGCGCGTTGGGGTACTCGTCAAGCACAGCCTGTTTGGTCGTCTCGGCCAAGGACGCATAGATACCCACCAGATTGTCGACCTCGGGCCGTCCCTTCAGACCATCGACTTCCAAGGGAAGCGGCTCCGCGTCGGTTTTGGCCTTTTTGATCTTCTTGGCAATCGCGTCGGCATCATCCGTCAGATCGATACGGCTGAGGCCGGACGGATCGGACTTGGACATTTTCTTGGTGCCGTCTTTCAAACTCATCACGCGAGTGGCGGGGCCCTCGATCACCGGTTCGGTGATGGGAAAGAACGCATTATCCTCGCCTACTCCCAGACCAAGCCCCTTAATGCGGGGTGCAAAATCATGGTTGAATTTTGCGGCAATATCGCGTGTCAGCTCAAGGTGCTGCTTTTGATCATCGCCCACGGGCACATGGGTGCCGCGATAGGCGAGAATGTCGGCGGCCATAAGGTTTGGATAAGCGAACAGACCCACCGATGCCGCTTCTGCATTTTTGCCCGCCTTGTCCTTGAATTGCGTCATGCGCTCAAGCCAGCCCATCCGGGCCACGCAATTGAAAATCCAGGCCAGCTCGGCGTGCTGCACCACGGCGGATTGGTTGAAGATAATCTGCGTCTTGGGGTCGATGCCGCAGGCGATGAAGGCGGCCGTTACTTCGCGGGTCGCGGCCTTTAGATCGGCAGGGAATGTCGCCGTGATGGCGTGCAGATCCACCACGCAATACAGGCACTCATTGCCGTCCTGCAGAGCGACGAATTTCTTGATGGCGCCGAGATAATTCCCAAGGTGCAAATTGCCTGTGGGCTGCACGCCGGAAAAAACGCGCTTCTGGAAAGATGTTTCAGTCATGTGTCAGCAATCGTGCGAGATAAAATTTGCCAGCAGCTATGGCGGCTGGGCCCGCGCTAATCAAGCCGCTTAGCTCTTCACCACTTGTTGCCGCAGGGCGGACAAAGGGAACGCCCGGGTGAAATGCAGGAATGCAAAATAGCTGACCGCTGCCACACCGATCACTAATGCGATGGATGCTAGCCGCATGGGAAGGCCGGCATTGAGCATCAGATCGCCCCCCGCCACCTGAGCCCCTGCACAAATGCCCGCCAACAGCAGACACCCCCAAATGATGAACGCTATGCGCCGTACGGCAAATGCGCTGGGGTGGTAGAGCCCGCGCCTGGAAAGCAGCACCACCAGCGCGACTGTGTTGCACCAGGCGGAGACCGCCGTGGCCATGGCGATGCCCACATGACCGAAAACCCGAAAAAGAATGAGGCTAAGGATGATATTCAACACAGCGTTCCCCCCCGCCAGCCACATGGGGGTGCGCGTATCCTGACGGGCGAAGAACGCCGGGGTGAAAATCTTGATCCCCATGAAGGCGGGTAGCCCAACAGCAAACCACTGGATCGCATCGGCCACAGCCAACGTCGTTTCGCGGGTGAAGGCACCCCGTTCATAAAGCAATGCCGTGATCGGATCCGCCAGGACAAACAGGCCCACTGCCGATGGTAGTATCAAGAGCAGCGCAAACTCCACGCTGCGGTCCATCAGGTCTGCGCCTTCCTGATCGCGCCCGGCAGCCAGGACGCGGGTCAGTTCCGGCAACAGCACAACACCGATGGCGATGCCGATTACACCCAGCGGCAATTGATAAAGGCGATCCGCATATTGCAGCAGAGAAATGGCCCCCGGCTGAGCCGACGCGATGGCCTGACCAACCAGCAAATTGATTTGCACGATGCCATTGGCCGCAGCCGTGGGAGCGGCCAACAGCAGGAACGCCTTGACCTCGGGGGTCATGCTCGGGCGTTGAAGTTTAAAGCCAAAACCCTCGCGCTTGAGCGCCCAATACACCAAGGCGAATTGCGCCAACCCCCCCAACAACACGCCGATGGACAACCAAATGCCAATTGCCCGATCTGCAGCACCCGAAAGGATGGCCCAGCCCAGGACGGACACCAGACAAACATTGAGAAACAGCGGCGCGAGGGCGGCCAGAAAATATTTGCGAAACGTGTTCAGGATTCCTGCGATCATCGCCATGAGAGAGGCAAATGCGATGTAGGGAAACATGATCCGGGCCAGAAGGATCGTCAGGTCCAACTTGGCAGGATCTTCCACAAAGGCCGGGGCAATCACCGAACGGATGATCGCACCCATAAAAATCTCGGCCAAAATGGTGAGTGCCACCAGCACCGTAAGCAACACGGCCAGAATGGTGGAGGCAAACCGTTGGGCTTCCTCCAACCCGCCCCTCTCCAACCGCTCGCCAAGCATGGGCACGAAGGCGGAGTTGAAGGCCCCCTCGGCCAGGAAACGTCGGAAGAAATTGGGCAGACGGAAGGCGGCAAAAAACGCATCGGCAACTGGTCCTGCCCCAAGTGCGGCGGCCATCAGCGCTTCGCGCACAAAGCCCAGCATGCGGCTGGCAAGGGTGGCCCCGCCCACCGAGGCGAATTTGCCATAAAGGCTCATCTGGACAGGCTCATCAGATGGTCAACTCCATCACCAGGCCCTCACCGGCTGTCTTCTCTTCCTGCGCCCGGCGCTCAATGGCCGCGAGAATGGCTTCACGTATACGCTCCCGCCGCTCCGGCGCTTCAATACGATGGCCGATAAGATCGTTGACGTAAAATGTGTCGATCACCTTTTCGCCGAAGGTGGAGACCCGTGCAGAGGCGATGTTGAGATTAAGATTGGACAATTCTCCAGCCACATCGGCCAGCAGGCCAATCCGGTCGAGGCACTCGATCTCGACCACGGTGAAGCTGTCAGACAACTCGTTGGACACCTTCACACGGGGCTCAATCTGGAAAGCCTTTTGACGCCGCGAGCGCTTGGCGCGCTTTTTGATCATGGCGGGTAATGAGCCAATACCCGACGCCAGCGCATCTTCGATCAGTTTGGCAATATGCGTACCGCGGCGGCACTCGGCTTCGTCATCGGGCAGTTCGCGGGGTATGAAAACCGACGAAATGGCGCGACCGTCACGGGTGGTGAAGATGCGCGCATCGACAATCGTTGCCCCCGCCGCAGCACACCCCTGGGCGATGATGGACAGTACGCGCGGATGGTCTGCCGCGATGAAGCTGAGCTGAGTGGTTTCCTGAAATTCACGGCAGTCCACGGTGAACATAAAACGGCCACCGCCCTCGTCACCTTCAGCCAACATGCGCGACATGCGGGCGACTTCGGCGGTGTCAGATGCCCGCAAAAATGCCGGATAATGCAAACCGACATAATGCTCTGCCTTGTCCTGTGACCATGGATCTTCGCCGTCCTGCACAAGGTGAGCGATGGCCAATTGCCGGGCATTTTCAGCCC
>JBCDIB010000173.1:0-5664 GCA_038749385.1 Pseudomonadota bacterium
CCCTGCACGCGTTCGGATTTCCCGACGAATGGGTAGAATATTACATCAAAGAGGGCGGTCATAAGCACGACCCTATACCTCAAACAGTCATTCGAAGAAGCATGCCTTTATGGTGGTCTGAGATCGCCGCTTCAACAAGGGCTAAGAGTTCGGCCCGAGATTACCTCGTCCGTTTGCGGCAAACAATTTTGGGCGATGGTATTGCCATCACAGTGTTCGGTCCGGCGGGTAGAAACGGCTATGTCGGGCTTGGTTTCGGCAGCGGTGCGCGTGTACCACCGGAACGCCAGATATTGACATCGCAATTGGGCATGCAGCTCGCCCATTTGCGTTATTGCCAAGTGGTTGCGGCCATGAACGTACCCACGACGCTGTCAGCCCGGGAAACGCAGGTGGTATTGCTAATGGCCCATGGCAGCACCAACAAAGAAATCGCAGAGCACCTAAATATCTCCCGCAGCTCGGTCGATACCTATATCGGCAGACTGTTTGCGAAACTTGACGTGCAAGAACGCACCGGCGCCGTACTCCGTGCAGCGGCCTTGGGGCTTCTGGCTTAGCCGGAGGATGGGCCATGGCCGCTGGGTATAATGTTTTCGCGCGGGCGCACGGAAAACGCAGCAAGTTAAGCGATCAAACGGAGGCTATGTGGGTGTTCAAGCCTACCGGGCCTTGATCTCGCCTTCGGACACCAGTTGTTGGAACATATCAACGGCTGCATCGGCCACCGGACTGAACTCGACACCGAGTTCGCGTTTGATCTTTGTATTATCTGCCCGCCAACGCTTGTTCATGTTTTCGCGCACGAAGCGGCGGGTGATGTTTTTGTCCATGATCGGCCCCACGACGGAAAGCAACCACGCGGGCAATGTGCGTGTCGGGAACGGGTAGTTGCCGTCGATGCCGTCGCGCAGCATCTGGCCCAGTTCCAGGAAGCTGACCGTGCGGGCTGACGTGATATGGCGACCCTCGGCGCTTGGTACGAAGGCGGCGCGTATGTGGGCGTCCGCCACGTCGCGCACATCCACCATACCGATTTCGTAGGGCGGTGCGCCTGCCTTCATCTTGCCGTCGCCGAAGCCCTTCATCAGCGAAAAGCTCTCGGATGTTGGCTTGCCGCCAACTGCCGGACCGAGCACGAGGGACGGGTTGATAACAACCATCTTCCACCGGTCCTGAGCTTTTGCGATTTCCCATGCCGCCTTCTCTGCCTCGGTTTTGGAGAACGCATAAGCATTGTGCTCAAGGCTTGAAGACGTATTCCACACGTCCTCGGTTAGCTTGCCGCCAGGGGCACGGCTGACATCTGAATTGTCGCCGAAAATAGCGGCGCAGGAACTGGTGAGAACAACGCGCTCCACGCTCGGCGTGTCGTTTACAGAATTCAAGACGTTTCGCGTGCCCTTAACGGCCGGATCCACCAGATCGCGCTGTGGGTCTGCGATGTTGGAGGTAAAGGGGGATGCGGTGTGGAACACGGTGGTGCATCCCGCCATGGCCTCGGTGTAAGACCCGTCTTCCAGCAGATCCGCCTGAAACAATTTCAACTCACCCGGCGCGGCGTGGGCCATGTCTTCCAGATAGCCCACCTTGCGCTTGTCCCCCGGCGAACGCACGGGGGCATGAACGGTGACCCCCGCTTCCAAAAGGCGCTTGACCAGCCAACCGGCGACATAGCCGGTGGCACCGGTGACCATGACGGGTTTGGTGTTGTCGATCTGCAGTTCAGGCTGCAATTTGGGCTTCTCATCGGCCATTTGGGGTCTCATTAGCTAGCTGCGTTGAAAGGAAGCGGCGGGGATTGCGAACTAAAAGGCACGTAGGGCGTTGGGGGCGTGAAAGGAAGTTTCCATGTCAAGACATTCTGCCACCGTCACCGAAATCTCGCCCGAGCGCCGCAAGGAACAGGCCCAGGAAGAACGCAAATCCGGCCGCACCGGCCTTTACATAGCCATCGCGCTGTTGCTGTCCGCCATCCCGGTTATTTGGGCATTATTTGATCCGATCACAGGCGGCTAGGCCTATGCCCGTTGTTTGAAAAAACAGTGGGACTGCCATCGTAGGCGACGGTTGCTAAGGTGAAGGTGCGGGCGTAGGTTCTGCCGCGTTTGCGGACCGCTTGTCCGCGCCTATCAGCCAAAACCGGAGCCGATCCCATGGCCTTTATCGCCGACAGCCTTTCCCGCGTAAAACCATCCGCCACCATTGCGGTGTCGCAGAAGGCCCGGGAGCTGAACGCCGAGGGCCGGGATATTATCGGCTTGGGTGCCGGGGAGCCGGACTTTGACACGCCAGACAACATCAAGGTCGCTGCCAAAGACGCCATAGAGCGCGGTGAAACCAAATACACGCCGGTACCCGGTATTCCGCAGTTGCGCCAGGCAATCGCCGATAAATATGCCCGCGAGAACGGGCTCGATTACACAGCCGATCAGGTGATTGTTGGCACAGGTGGCAAGCAGGTGCTCTACAACGCCTTTGCCGCCACCCTGAATCCGGGCGATGAGGTGCTTATCCCAACGCCATTTTGGGTCAGCTATCCCGATATGGTGTTGCTAAATGGTGGCGAGCCGAGGTTCATTGACACGACGCTTGAGAGCAATTTCAAGATCACGCCAGATATGCTCGACGCAGCCATTACACCGAAAACCAAATGGCTGATGTTCAACTCGCCGTCCAACCCGTCGGGAGCAGCCTATACGCGCGATGAAATCGCGGCGCTGGCACGTGTTTTGCTGGACCATCCTGATGTTTGGATCCTGACCGATGATATGTACGAGCACCTTTGCTACGACGATTTTGAATACACTACGATGGCGCAGGTGGAGCCAACGCTCAAAGACCGGACATTGACCATGAATGGTGTGTCCAAGGCCTATGCCATGACCGGTTGGCGTATTGGATATGCGGCGGGACCACTGGAACTGATCAAGGCCATGACCAAGGTGCAGAGCCAGTCCACTTCCGGCACATGTTCCATTGCGCAGTGGGCCGCGGTGGAAGCGTTGAACGGCACCCAAAATTTCATCAGCGAGCGCCGGGAGGTGTTCAAGGGCCGCCGCGATCTATTTGTATCTATGTTGAACCAAGCGACCGGTATCGAATGCCCGACGCCGGAAGGGGCATTTTACGTCTATCCGTCCTGCGCGGGCTGCATCGGCAAGAAAACTGAAGATGGAACGGTCATCGAGACGGATGAGGATTTTGTGAAGGCCCTTTTGGAGCAGGAGGGCGTGGCAGTGGTGCATGGCTCGGCCTTTGGTCTGGGCCCGAACTTCCGGATCTCTTACGCAACGTCCACCGAAGCCTTGGAAGAGGCCGGCCAGCGCATCCAGCGCTTCTGCGCTTCGCTGCGGTAGGATGGGGGACCGGCTGGACAAGGCGGTTTTCATAACGGCTCTGGTCGCAGCTATTTGTGCTGCGACCTTTTTATTGTCCGGGCCAGCCTCAGCGAAGCCGCCCACCGGGCGGTTTCTGGGTTGTGTGACGAGTTCCGGTATTCTCACACCCGTCGTCACCCGGCTAACGGATCAATATCAAGGCATTGGCGGCAGCTATACCTATCTGCATGAAGGCGAGCGGATTGACGGCGAGCTGGAACATATCGGTGTGGAGCCCGGCGGAGTCTTCACCATGATCTGGACTGAGGAAGCCGGAACGGGAAATCTGCGCATCCAATTCACGCCAGACACAAATGGCTTCTCAGGCCGCTGGACCTCCGCTGGCGAGGACGCACAATTTGACGAGTTTGGCCAATTCTGGTCCGGCAATCGCAGCGAAGCGCCACTTGAGAGCATGGCCTGCGGCGCGAGCTGAAGTTCGCCCCACGCTTTCGTGACAATGTGTCGTTTGTGGTGAAGTGTCCCCGCGCATAGGTTCGGTGCAACATCACAAGGACCGATCGCAATGCTTATTCGCCACCGCAAATCCTGGGAAATTTCTGAAAACCGCGTCACGGCTGATTCAGCCTATATGAACCGGCGCAGCCTTATGAAAGCGGCGGGTATTGGCGCCTTGTCGATCGCCGGTGGCAGCTTGTTGGCGCCAAACACGGCCCGTGCCCAGATGGCTGATGCCAACGCAGGGCTGGCATCGACGGCGGATCTGTATCCCGCGCCGCTCAACAGCTCGATCCCGGAAGCGGGCCGCGCCATCACCGACGAGGTGGTGAACACGACCTATAATAATTTCTACGAGTTTGGGTCGCACAAGCAAATCTGGAAAGCTGCACAGGCGCTGCAACTGGACCCTTGGGACCTGCAGATTGACGGGTTGGTGGAAGAACCCATCACCATCGGCGCGGAAGATCTCATTCGCAAAATGCCGCTGGAAGAACGCATCTATCGCCACCGCTGCGTGGAGGCATGGGCGATGACCGTGCCTTGGTCGGGCTTTCAAATGTCCGAGCTTGTGAAGATGGCCAAGCCCACTTCCGATGCAAAATATGTGCGTTTTGAAACCTTCCAGGACCCGGAGGTGGCTCCCGGCCAACGGTCCTCCTGGAACCCATGGCCCTATGTCGAAGGCATTACCATTGAGGAAGCGATGAATGAGTTGGCATTTGTCGTGACCGGCGCTTACGGCAAGCCGCTGCACAAGCAATTCGGCGCGCCACTGCGCCTGGCCATGCCCTGGAAATACGGTTTCAAGCACATCAAGAGCTTCGTCAAAATCTCGTTCGTGGCGGAGCGGCCAGTGAGCTTCTGGGAGCAAATCAATGCCAAGGAATATGGCTTCTGGGCCAATGTGAACCCCGGCGTGCCGCACCCACGTTGGAAGCAAAATCAAGAGCGGCTGTTGGGCGCCGAAACCTATGAGCCGACCTTGATGTTCAACGGGTATGGCGAACAGGTGGCGGGCCTCTACAAAGATCTCATGGAGACTGAGGGTCAGAACCTGTTCAAGTGAGATCAACCAAAACACAAAGCCCGGCACGTTGGCCGGGCTTTTCTGTTTTGATTTTGTGCTGGCCTAGAATTTGAGGCGGAAACCCAGCTCGGCTTTGTGTTGACGCACGTCCACCTGGCTGTTGTCGCCCAGTGCGCCGGTGAGGCGAACGTTCTCCAAGCCAAAATATTCGTAGCCCATTTCCAACGCGACCGTGTCGGTCACGTCCACCGCAACGCCGGTACCGACCTGCCATGCAAGGCCATTGCCGCTGTCATTCATAGCTGTGACGTTGCCTGGGCCAAGGCCAACCGTTGCCGCTGCGAGGGCAACGCCGTGGCTTTTAAATTCCACATGGGCATAGCCGAGGCCACCGGTAACGTAGGGCGTAAAACGCGAAGCGTTTTTTATGTCCAGTGCAACATTGGCCAGGCCATAAGTGGTGCGGGTTTTGCCGAAGGCGTCAGCGCCGCTGAGGGTCGCAGGCAGTGCGGCAAGCGTATGCGCTTCGACATCGGTGGAAGAGCGGCCGACTTCGAGCTCCGCGCGCAGATTAACACCCATGACTTTGTAGCTGTTGCCAATGGCAACCGAGCCGCCAAGGCCGAGGTTTTCGTAGTCATTGATCACGCTGGTGAAGGTGCCGCCACCTGCGGGGGCCGTCAGGCCAAATGCGGTGTCGGCCGCAAACGCATTGGAAATGCGTGCCGAGACGTACAGGCTTCCCTCGTGGGGCACTTCAATGACGGGCACATCGCTGAGTGCGTCAAGATCGGC
>JBCDIB010000174.1:0-5626 GCA_038749385.1 Pseudomonadota bacterium
CACGAGGTCACCCAGCTCGATCCCTACGCTGTTCGAACCGCACGTGGAGCCGTGATTGCTGTGAGCCCGGCGGAGAAGTTCGGGACCTCCACCCGCACCATTTTGAAGGAACTTGGCTACGCCGACCAAGCTGTCGAAGCCATGCTCAAGTCAGGCGGTATCAGCGAATCGTGGAGCGAGGAATATCTACCGAGCTAGCCTTAAGCTCACCCGTATATCCCTGCGTTCCGCCTCATAAATTGGGTGAGAAAAGCGCTCGGTCCCGGCGGACGGTGTTGATGATGAAACGTGTGGTGACTGCGACGTGGGGGATAGCATCCATCGCTTCGTGCCAGACAACCCAATAGCTGCGCTCGGCCTTTGTTTCAGGAAACAGGGGCACCAATTCTGGCGCATCGCGGACTGCAAAGTCGTGCAGGATGCCAATGCCTGCGCCCGATCGCACGGCTGTCACTTGGGCCAAGGCGCTGGAGATCTCAATTTGTGAGTCCCAGCCCGGCCAGAAGTTTTTGTTGAAATCGAGCTCTGGCGTGTAGATCAGATCATCCACATAACCAACCAGTTCATGTTCGCTCAGCTCTTCCTTCGACTTTGGAGTACCGTGCTCCGCCAGATATGATTGGGAGGCGTACAGTCCGAGGGTGTAGTCAGTCAGTTTGGTGGTCTTCAGGCGTCCAGTCTTGGGTCGCCCGATTACAATTGCGATGTCCGCTTCGCGCTGTGATAGCGAAAACGAGCGTGGTGCGGGAACAAGCTGTACCTTTAGACTGGGATATTGCGATCTGAGAGCGGGAAGATGCGCAGCCAGATAGGATGTGCCGAACCCGTCTGGTGCACCAATTCGGACCGTTCCCCGCAGGCCGTTTGGATCGTTCTCGTCACCGCTGGTGCTGACGTGCAGTTTAAGCATCGCCTCTTCCGCTGCGAGGGCGTTTGCCATGAGGTTGTGCCCAGCTTCCGTCAGCTTGCAGCCCACCGTCCGGCGCTCGAAAAGCTTTTCGCCTATGGCGTCTTCGAACTGGGTTATTCTGCGGTTGACCCGTGCCTGGGAGGTTTCGAGCCGCTGGGCGGCACCCAATATCTGACCTTCGCGCGCCACAGCCAAGAAAAAGCGCAGATTGTCCCAATTCATATATTACGCCTAAAAACGATTATCAGATCATCGCTATTGTATATGTTTCCGATTATCTACCGGAGATAGAGCAAGGTCAAATTTGGAGGACGCCATGACCGAGCTCACACATTACATCAACGCGACCCATGTTCCGGGCATGTCCGGGCGCTCACAGCCCGTGTTCAACCCCGCCACAGGATCATCGGATCGGAGCGTTCCGCTTGCATCTGTGCAAGAGGTGGGGGCTGCCATTTCAGCCGCGAAGGCTGCCTTTCCACAATGGTCGAAAACACCTGTGCTGCGCCGAGCTCGGATCCTCGACAAGTTCAAGACGATCCTGTGGGAGAGGGCCCATGAGCTTGCTGAAATACTCGCGTCTGAACATGGCAAAACCCATGATGACGCCGTGGGCGAGGTGACCCGGGGCCTCGAGGTCGTGGAGTTTGCCGTCGGCGCGCCCAATTTTATGAAGGGCGAGTTTTCCGAGAATGTTGGGTCCGTGGTGGACAGCCACAATATTCGCCAAGCGCTCGGCGTCTGCGCCGGTATTACGCCGTTCAACTTCCCTGCCATGGTGCCCATGTGGATGTTTCCCGTGGCCCTGGTGACCGGCAACACGTTCGTGCTCAAACCGTCCGAGCGTGTGCCTTCCGCATCGCTCAAGCTGGCGGAATGGCTGACCGAGGCAGGTTTGCCGGCCGGTGTGTTCAATGTTGTGAACGGCGATAAGGAAGCGGTGGATGCGCTGCTGCACAGCCCTGACGTCAAGGCCATCAGCTTTGTTGGTTCCACGCCGGTGGCAAAGTACATTCACCACACTGGCACCGCCAATGAAAAACGGGTTCAGGCTCTTGGTGGCGCCAAGAACCACGCCATCATCATGCCAGACGCCGATTTGGAAATGACCGCCAACGCCCTGATGGGGGCGGCCTACGGATCAGCCGGCGAGCGCTGCATGGCGATCTCTGTCGCTGCTCCCGTGACCGATGCTGTGGCCGATGCTTTGATCAACATCATGGTGCCCAAGATCAAAGCCCTCAAAATTGGCCCCACCACGGATAAGGCATCCGATATGGGGCCGCTGGTCACCGAGCAGCACCTTAAGAAGGTCCGCGGCTATATCGATGCCGGAGAAGCCGAGGGCGCTAAGGTGGTTGTCGACGGCCGCGATTTTGCCCAGGGCATGCAGGGCTATGAAGAGGGGTATTATCTGGGGGGGACCCTGCTCGACAACGTCACAGAAGACATGACCGTCTGGAAAGACGAAATCTTCGGCCCGGTGCTGTCGGTCGTGCGAAAGAACTCTTATCAGGAAGCGCTCGATCTGGTGCACAGCCATAGCTTTGCCAATGGCACCGCAATTTTCACACGCGACGGTGATACGGCCCGCAGCTTCAGTCAGGATGTCGAAGTCGGCATGGTCGGGGTGAACGTGCCGATCCCGGTGCCAATGGCTTATCATTCCTTCGGTGGATGGAAGTCGTCAATCTTTGGCGAGCACCACATGCACGGCATGGAAGGCGTCCGTTTTTACACTCGCATCAAGACAACGACGACCCGTTGGCCAACCGGCCAGCGCACCGATCCTGAGTTCACCATGCCAACCTTGGGTTAGCGCCCACTCGTGGCCGGTGACCCCGCACCGGAAAGCAACTGTCACCCAAGAGCTGATAGCCCTTGGCTGACAGCGCTTTATTCAGCCGCGATTTTGTAGGGGTACGCCCTGTCATCATACTCTTCCGCATCGGGTTCATTATTGTCCTGATTCAGCGGGTCTGCATTTTTCTTCGCAGTGGCACGGTCGTTTCTCTCCTCGGTTTGAGGCGCCTTGTAGGTGAAGAAGATGCGCGACTGGGCGATGAAGAATGCTGGCACCGCCAGAATTATGATCACCGTGCCAAACAGGACGCCGAAGCCGATGGACACGGCAAGCGGAATGAGAAATTGCGCCTGCAGGCTGGTTTCTATTATCAGCGGGAAGATACCCAGAAAGGTCGTCACTGAGGTCAGCAAAATTGGCCGGAAGCGGTCTTTTGTTCCTTCAATGACCGCCGTTTGCGTGTCCAATCCCTCGGCAAGCTTTTCGTTGTAGAGATCGAGCATGACGAGCGAATTGTTGATGACAACGCCAGCGAGACCAATGATGCCGAAAATGGACAACAATCCCAGCGACACCCCGACTATGTAATGCCCAAGCACTGCGCCAATGAGGCCTAGCGGGATGGCGATCATCACCACAATGGGCTGAATGTAGGATTTGAAAATCAGCGCGAGCAAAGCAAAGATTACGAACAGAGCCAGGGCAGTTGCCGTGCCCAACGCAGCGCCGGTTTCGGCTTGGGTGCGTTGTTCGCCGCCAAAATCAATCAACAATCCATCGTAACGGGCCTCCAAGTCGGGCAGAAGTTCTTGCCGCAAGATGGCGTTCACCTGCTGTGCGGTGGCCGCTGCCGTGTCGACGTCGGCGGTGATAGTCGTAATTGTGCGTCCATTTCGGCGCAGAACTTCGGTGGGCGCGCTGCCCTCTTCAATTCGCGCGACTGCGGATAGAGGCACAAGTGTGCCTTGGGACGTGCGTATGTCTGTTTCCAATAAATCAGACAGGTCTTCGCGATCTTCATCGACAAAGCGAACATTGATCTTCAAATCATCACTTCCACGCTGAACCCGGGTGGCTTCTATGCCGAAAAAGCCGCCACGAACTTGCTGCGCGAGGTCGCTAAGCGTCAGGCCATACAGCCGCGCCTCCGGTTTAAGCGCCAGTTTATATTCAGGGCGCCCCGCAGATTTGTCGTCCTGAATGCCGAAGACGCCAGGGATTGCCCGCAGTTTTTCGCGAATATCGGCCAACACTGGCTGCACATCGGAGCCGTCTGGCATGGACAATTCCAATGAAACGGCCTTGCCCGCATCCACGAGAGAAGACGTCACCGTGAGGGATTTCAAGCCGGCCACATCGCCGATCTTTTCCACCCAGGCTGTTTCAAATCCCGAGGTTGGCCAAACACGCTGTTCGGGCGCGATGATTTGCACAACCACATTGCCCACCGATGATCCGTTGCTGGGAGCGCCGCCAAACGGTCCGCCGCCGGCCGCACCTCGACCGACCACGATGTTGATGTTTTCAACAACCGGTCCACCCATATTGTAGGCCTGTGAAAGTTCGTCAGCCGCCTCTAGCGCCGAGACTCGAAGGTGCTCGGTGATGGTCTCGGTCTTTTGAAGTGATGTGCCGTCCACCAGATCAATGTTGGCTATGACAAACTCGCCGTCGATGGACGGAAAAAACTCGAATTTCACATAGCCATGGGCCACCAGACCAACGGTCAGGATCATCGCCGCGATCACCCCGGCTATGGGCACGAGGAACCGTCGTGTGACAAACTTCAGTGCTGCATCCAGTGGTCCACGAATGAACGCCTGGAGCGCTCTGTCGATCAAATTGCGCAACCAAACCAGCGGGCGGAAGGCGAGGGGAGAGCGGTAGTCAGTCCCGAAATTGAGGGATGCCAGATTGTTGGGAAGGATGAGCAGCGATGCCAGAAGAGACAGCGTGACCACCATTATAACGATGCTTGGGATGTCGATCAGAAAGTCACCAAGGGGAGACGGCATTTGCAGCAGCGGCGTAAAGGCCACGATGGTGGTCACTGCCGAGAATATGACGGGCACCGCAACGCGCTGAACGCCACTCACCGCCGCATCTTTCCGGGGCATGCCGCCTTCGGCATTCGTGAAGATTTTCTCTGAGATGACGATGGCATTGTCCACCACGATGCCGATGGCCAAGATGAAGCCGAACAGTGACATCATGTTGATGGATGTGCCGAGAAAACTCATGGCAATGAAGGTGCCTGCGAAGGCAATCGTGATGTTGACCGCCGACAAAAACGCCAGCCGCACGTCGAGGAACAGCGCCAGACAAATCACGACGAGCAACAGCCCGGTGAAGGCGTTCTTGATTAACAGATCAAGGCGCGATTGAAGGACCTCAGATTCATCCTGCCATATGGAGACAGAAACTCCGGGCGGTACCGAGGCGCGGAATTCATCGGACAGGTAATTGCGCACCGCTGCAGCCACCTGCAGGACCTGCTCTTCGCCTACCCGGAACACATTGACCGTCACCGCGGGCTCTCCCGCATAGGTCTGTTTTATGTCGTCGTCCGCAAAATCATCTCGAATGGTGGCAATATCGCGCAAAAGCACCTGCGCACCGGATGCTGTAGATCGAATGACAATCGAGCCGAAATCGGCGGCATCGAAATTTCGACCAATTGTGCGGATGGGCACTGATAGCGCGCTCGAGTCGAGGTCGCCGCCGGGCAGTTCAAGCGAATTTGCTCCAATGATGGAGGCCACTTCGGCCAAAGTGAGCTGGTAGGCGGCGAGGGTGTCGCGATCAAACTCGATGAACATTTCCCGGTCCGGGATGTTCTGTGTTTCGACGAATGAAACGCTGTCCAGCAGGGCCAGTTCGTCCTTTAGCCGCTCTGCGGTGATGGCCAGAAC
>JBCDIB010000175.1:0-5557 GCA_038749385.1 Pseudomonadota bacterium
AAATCCCGTGATGTAGGTATGAGCTAATCTGTTTCGAATCTCGGAAAGCTCATTTAAGTGCCGGTACAATTTTGAGAGCGTCGGCGTGTCACAGCCATGCTCCAAAGAGTCTAGACCGCGCGCGCCAATTAGTTGACGTATTAAAGGTCGCAGATGCTTTTTTTCATGAAAGCCGTAGACACCTTCAATCGAAGCGACAAATTGCTTCCGATGATGACTGTTGGCTTGAAAGCCGACGGCTGCTTTCTCGACAATTTCATCAATTGATACTTCTATCCATCCACAGAGCTCTATGACCGCCAACTTCGCATAGTATATGGGCTCAGCCTGAGTTTTTGATTGGTTGTATTTCTGCGAAAGCGACCGAATATTTCGTTCAATATAGTATTTAGATACCATCCGGACCAAAGGCCCCGATTGCCGTTTGCATTCGTTCGTCAACTCTCGGTTTACCGGAAAGCCCCTCCTTCAAGCGCTCGGGTGAGAATGGTTCTGATTTAAGGAGCATATCATACCTAGACTTTATGTCCCCAAAGCCCGAATGCTCCCAATACTCAATGTTGTTTGCAACTCCGACCAATACAGACTCAAAAACCGATACATTTATACTCTTCGGAGCCTCTCTGTTGAAGATACCCTCATAGATAGCATCTGAAGTCCACTCAAATATATTTCTCATATCATCGATTTTTTCTGCGCTAGCATATCGGTTGGTGCGCATGTAATCATTCAGAAATTTTGACAATCTCCCCTTGTACTTGAGTCTATTTTCTAGAAATGCAAAAAGACGCAGTATTATTTCTTGTTTTGTGAACCTATAGTTCTTTCCATCATCCATTTGATTCAAAGATCGCCAATTCGCATACTGATCGAAGTCAGCGAGCGCGTCATTGAATGGACCGCTAAAAATGCAGTTTCTGATCTCCTGGTTATTGAGTTTTGTTCCGCCTGTGTTGAGTCTGTGAAATATTGTAAATACATATTCTGAATGTGTCGATTTCGACATGTCGCATCTCAGTATCGTGATAGGTATTGAAATATTCTCGACTCTGTCAAAATACTTTCTGATAGATGAAGCGCCATCTCGAATATCAGAGACTCTTTTTCCCGCTATTTTGGGATCAATGTCCTCTTCCTTTGACAGCTTCCATTTTGGGTCACCGTCAAGAAAGCGGGCAATTGTCGATATCCTCTGTAAGCCATCAATGACTTGATACTGATCTTTCTTCCAATCGTGCGCGAAACACATGCTCGGAATTGGAAGGCCCTTTATCAGCGAGTCTATGAACCGCGACTGGTCTAGTGTGCTCCAAACGAAGTCTCGCTGGAAGTCCGGCTTCAGATCGAGGAGCCCTCTCTTGTTTAGACGGTAGATATCAGCACACGACCGAAGTTCGTTAAAGGCAACGATATCTGATGGTGGAACTTCCGAGTTGTCATCGGATTCGAAGGTGTCCAAACCGGTATAAGCCAGATTGGTGGTGTTGCGGAAAAGATCATTCATCGGACTAAGCTACAGTTCAGCTATTCGTATGGCAAAGCTCTTTCGTGCCATAATTCAGCAATGGCCCAATTCAATCTCGCGCCGCGATCTAGACATGAGCTTCGCCCCACTCCTCAACATCAAACCCGGTCACCACCCCGCGTTCCGTCTCCAGCACCGGCCGTTTCAGCATTCTTGGATCCTCGGCCAGCTTTTGCACCGCGTAGTCCGCATCGCTCTGCATCTGCGCGCGCTCGGCTTCCGGCAGGGCTTTGAAGTTGGTGCTTCTGGTGTTCATCACCTTGTCCTGGCCCGCCTTGTCGAACCAGCGCTGGATGGCGGCGGGGAGGTCTGCGCCTAGGTCAGCGAAGTCCACATAGGTGTGGTCGAGGCCTTCGGCTTCGGCCCATTTGCGGGCCTTCCTCACAGTGGTGCAGCTCTTGATGCCGTAAATGGTGGCGGTCATTCCCCCGCTCCTTGATCGACGCTCCTCATGGCAAAATCATACGTAAGCGCCGTGTCGTCGAGGCCCGCGAAGCGGCCCGTTTTCCCAAAGTGCCCACTGGTCATATTGGTCTTGAGGTAGAGCGGGTTGTCGTCGGTTTTGGTGGCGCGGAGTTTGGCCACCCATTTGGCGGGCTCCCAATAAGTGACGCGCGGGTCCGACACGCCGGCGGTGACCAGCATGGGCGGGTAGGCCTGGGCCGTGACATTGTCGTAGGGGCTGTAGCTGGCGATGATGGCGAACTCGTCGGCGCTTTCGATGGGGTTGCCCCACTGGCTCCACTCGCCGGGGGTGAGGGGCAGGTCGGCGTCGAGCATGGTGTTCAGCACGTCGACAAAGGGCACATCCGCCACGATGCCCGCGAACAGGCTAGGGGCCATATTGGCCACCGCGCCCATGAGCATGCCGCCAGCCGAGCCACCATTGGCGACGATCTTGCCCCGGGCGGTGAAGCCTTCTTTTGCGAGGTATTCGCCGACGGCGATGAAGTCCTTGAAGGTGTGGTGTTTGCCGCCCTTTTTGGACTGCTCGTACCAGCCGCGGCCTTTCTCCGCCCCGCCGCGAATGTGTGCCGTGACCTGCACCCAGCCTCGGTCGACCAGCGAGAATTTCACCGTTGAGAAGCCCGACGGCATGGACGCGCCGTAGGAGCCGTAAGCGTAGAGGAAGCAGGGGGCGGACCCATCCAGCGCCAGGTCCGCGCGGTGCAGCACGGTGGCGGGCACCAGCTCGCCATCATGGCTCGGCACCATCAGGCGGCGGGTGACGTATTTGGATGCGTCGTGGCCGGAAGGCACCTCCTGCTCTTTCAGCAGCTTCCGCTCACGGGTTTTCAGATTGTATTCCCACGTCTGGCTGGGGGTGGTGGGGCTGGAATAGCTGAAGCGGATCAGGTCGCTCTGCCACTCGTCCCCCACATCAAGGCCCAGCCCGTAGGCTTCTTCCTCAAAGGCGATTTCGTGCTCTTCGCCGGTGGCCAGTTCCCGCACCACGATGCGGGGCAGGGCGTTCTCGCGTTCCATGCGCACCAGCCAGTCGGCCAGTGGCTCAGCGTTCAGGATCGTCCGGCCCGGCTTGTGGGGCACAAGGTCCGTCCAGTTGGCGCGGCCGGGGGAGGCCACGGGGGCGGTGACGAGTTTGAAGTCCTGGGCGTCGTCAGCGTTCGTGCGGATGATGAAATGGTCCTCGCCACCTTTATTCTCAGAGGGGATGACGATGTGGTCGGCATCATACTCCACGCCGTCCTCGCGGGGTTGGATGCAGGTGAGTTCCGCGCCGGGGGTCTTCAGATCGAGGAAGTGCAACTCGTCCATATCGTTGACGGAGGCCGAGATCATGAGAAAGCGTTCGGACTGGCTGACGACCACGCCGCAGAAGAAGCGCGGGTCGATCTCTTCATAGATCAGCGTGTCGTCCGCCTGATCCGTGCCCAGCGTGTGGCGGTAGATTTTCGACGGGCGGTGGTTTTCGTCCACTCTGGCGTAATAGATGGTCTGGTCGTCGGTGAACGCGAAGCTGCCAATGTCTTCAAGCGTTTCGCCAGTGTCGGTCGCCGTTTCCAAATCACGCACGCGCAGGCGGTAATATTCCGAGCCGTTCTCGTCGACGATCCAAGCGCCCAATTTGTGCGACGGGCTGCGGTCCATGCCGCCGAGCGAGAAGTAGTCCTTGTCTTTTCCCTCAAGGTCGCCGTCCAACAGCACATGCTCGTCCACGCCGGCTTCGGCATCGCGCGGTCGGCGCTTGTAGACAGGGTATTCGCCACCGGTGCGGTATTCCACCCAATATTTGTACGGCCCATCGGCCTGGGGCACGGAACTGTCATCTTCCTTAATGCGGCCTTTCATCTCCTCCACCAATGCGGCCCGCTGGTCTGCTGTGTCGGCCAGCGCGGCTTCCTGATAGGCGTTTTCGGCGCGCAGATGGTTGGCTATGGGCTCGGGCAGTTTGCCCGGCTCGCGCATGGCCTCCTGCCAATTGTCGGCCCGCAACCAGGCATAGTCGTCCACCAAAGTATTTCCGTGGTGGGTGGTGGTGAGGGGCTTGCGTTCCGCGACAGGGGGTGTGTTGCTCATGGTTTACTCAGCATCCGGTGTGAAGTTCATGGCGACGCCGTTCATGCAATAGCGCTGGCCGGTGGGCCGTGGGCCGTCATTGAACACATGGCCCAGATGCCCACCGCAATTGGCACAGCGGATTTCCGTGCGGGTCATGAAGAATGAGCGGTCTTTGTGCTCGGTGACAGCGTCGGCATTCACAGGCGCAAAGAAGCTGGGCCAGCCGGTGCCGCTCTCGAACTTTTCTGACGTCCGGAACAATGGATGCTCGCACCCGGCGCAGCGGAAAATGCCTTCCTCTTCAACATAGTTGAGCGGCGACGTGCCCGCTCGTTCCGTGCCATGTTCGCGCAAAACGTAATATTGTTCGGGGGTCAATTCCTCGCGCCATTGCGCGTCGGTTTTGTTAACTGTCAGGTCGGCAGTATCGGTGGCGGACATGTGGGGGCCTTTCGTATTCTGAGGTCCCTTATGTGTGTTGCAATTGTTCGATTATCCAGTGTTTCGTTTGGTATTGGTGCCAATGCCCTTGAGACTGGCGGGTCGGGTCTCTAGTTACCGCTTGAAATCGCGTTGCCAAAACGCGGCTGCATGCGTTTTCCATGGGTTATCCTGAATGTTCTCCACCGATCCGGTGATTATGCTTCTCATTCTGGGCCTGCCGTTTCTGGCCGCCCTTTTGGCCCCCCCCGCCGTACGCATTTTCGGCGGAGCGGCCCGTTGGCTGCTGGCACTGTTTCCTGCGATTATTTTCCTGCAGATTCTCGGGCTGTCCGACACCATTTCGGCGGGCGGCGCTGTGCGTGGCGGTGTTGAATGGGTGCCGAGCCTAAATGTCGACCTGAGCTATCTGTTTGACGGACTGAGCTTTGTGTTCGGCCTGCTTGTCACCGGCATTGGTGCGTTGGTTGTCATTTATGCGGGTGGCTACTTGAAAGGCCATCCGCAGCAGGGCCGATTCTTCTCGTTCCTCTTCTTGTTCATGGGCGCCATGCTCGGGCTGGTGGCCGCCGACAATCTGTATGCCCTGTTTGTGCTGTGGGAGATGACGTCGATAACGTCCTTCCTCCTGATCGGCTTTGGCAATCAGCGTGCGGCTTCACGGCGTGCCGCTTTGCAGGCTCTCATTATCACCGGCGGTGGCGGGCTCATATTGATGGCCGGCGTTGTGACGCTTCACATGATTACAGGGCAAGCTTCGCTTTCCGGTGTGCTCGCCTCGGGCGAGGTGCTGCGGGAGTCGCCACTCTATCTACTTGCGTTCATCCTGGTTTTAGGCGGCTGTTTCACGAAGTCGGCGCAGTTCCCGCTGCATTTCTGGCTGCCCAACGCCATGGAAGCGCCGACGCCCGTGTCCGCCTATTTGCATTCAGCCACCATGGTGAAGGCCGGCGTCTATCTGCTGATGCGGCTCAACCCAGTGATGGGGGAAACAGAGCTGTGGGAAACGGTTCTGCCGATTTTTGGCGGCACCACTTTGCTGGTGGGCACATTTCTCGCCGTGCGCCAGAC
>JBCDIB010000176.1:0-5557 GCA_038749385.1 Pseudomonadota bacterium
CATGGGCAGAACCATAGTGCGGGGTAAACCGTGCGCCTACCGCACAGGCAGGCTGTCACCGTGTTAGATTTCGATCAGGCGGCCCAAGGCAGCATGTCACGAACCAGCTCAGGCAGTGGTGCAAAAGCCGGATGCTCGCCAGTCTTGGGATTATAGAGCTTACTTACGGCGTCAGCGCCCGTCACATTGTCCGAGAAAGGAATGTCGAGGAACATCACGCCAAACATGCGCCCAGAACGGCGCATCACCTGGACGGGGCGCAAATCTTTAGCCGGTGGAACCTGAATGTCGAAGGTCTCTGGCAGCGCAGTCATGTCGGACAGTTCAAGGCGCGCGCCGGTGCGAGACATATCTCGAATGGTACAATTTATAGTCCGCTGCGCATTGTCCCAAACGATGCGTGCGGCGCGTAGCGTGCGTACCCGCTCAGACGAACGATTGCTTAGATCTGTCATTTTCAAGTCCTGAACCATCAGACATCAGCTAACAGTCTGCCAGATTGCGGTATCAGAACGGTTAAACAAAAGGGCGACCCGCAGGCCGCCCTCCACATTCGTTCAAGACATATGAAACTTAGTTCTTTGCCTTATCGACCAGCTGGTTCGAAGCGATCCAGGGCATCATACCACGCAAACGCTCGCCAACTTCTTCGATCTGGTGGGAGTCGTTGACGCGGCGAATACCTTTGAACCGGGCTGCGCCAGCGCGGTATTCCTGCATCCAATCAGATGTGAACTTGCCCGTTTGAATGTCTGTCAGAACTCGCTTCATTTCGGCCTTGGTTTCTTCCGTGATGATGCGCGGACCGGTGACATACTCACCCCACTCGGCCGTGTTGGAAATTGAATAGTTCATGTTGGCGATGCCGCCTTCATAGATCAGGTCTACGATCAGCTTCACTTCATGCAGACACTCAAAATAGGCCATTTCGGGGGCGTAGCCGCCTTCCACCAGGGTCTCAAAGCCAGCGCGGATCAGCTCAACCAGGCCGCCGCAAAGCACAGCCTGCTCGCCGAACAGGTCGGTTTCACACTCTTCCTGGAATGTGGTTTCGATGACACCAGAACGGCCACCCCCCACGCCGCAAGCGTAGGACAAGGCAAGGTCGTGGGCGTTTCCAGAAGCGTCCTTATGGATGGCAATGAGGCAAGGCACGCCGCCGCCCTTGAGATATTCGCCGCGCACGGTGTGGCCGGGGCCTTTTGGCGCAATCATCACAACATCGATGGTGTCTTTTGGCTCAATGAGACCGAAATGCACGTTCAGGCCGTGGGCAAATGCTATGGCAACACCGTCACGGATATTGTCGGCAATCTGGTTTTTGTAAATGTCGGCCTGCAGTTCGTCTGGCGTTGCCATCATCATCAGATCGGCAGTTTTCGCCGCTTCTTCGACGGTCACAACCTTGAAGCCATCGGCTTCCGCCTTCTGGGCGGTCGCGGAGCCGGGGCGCAGGGCGATGATGACATCGTTGGCGCCGGAGTCCTTGAGATTGGTCGCATGGGCGCGGCCCTGCGAACCGTAGCCGATAATGGCCACTTTCTTGGATTTGATCAGGCCTAGATCGGCATCTGCATCATAATAAACGCGCATGAATTTTCCTTTCGGGGATGAAATGCGGTCAGGCAGCCGGGGCTGCGTAGAGAGTGAAAAACTGGGCAGTTGCGCGTTGCGCTTCAGCCTCAATATCCTTTGGTGACAATCGCAAATCGTCACCAAGAAGAATTCGTATTTGTGTGTCTCGCACGGCGAGCCCGTAAAAGTCCCGGAACGCTTCCTCGGTATCGAGTGGGCGCAACACCCCTGCCCGCATACCCGCCGCAATGGCAGGCTTGAGACGGGGGCCGGTGGAAAAACGACCGTTCTGCAGCACGATCTGGCCAAGCGGCGTTCCACCCTTGGCTTCCGATTGGGACACCGCCAACCGGTTAAGCGCCACAGACATATCGCTGGTCAAAATGGACAACAGCCCCCGCGCGAAGCCCTCAAGCACTTCGGTCAGCTTGGCTTTGTCGATGGTATTGGCCTCGAAAGGTTCCACACGCACCTTCGATGCCTGATAGCGCACGGTGGCAGCCAGCAGGCCGTCACGGTCGCCAAACCATTTATAGAGCGTTTCCTTGGAGCAATTGGCGCGGCGCGCAACTGCAATCATAGTCAGCGCAGCCGCGTTCTCGATCAGCAGTTCCAGCGTAACATCCAACACTTCACGCTGACGTTCGCTCAGCGCGTCCGGGGACGAGCCGATGGCGGTCGACGCTTCGCCTGTATCATCAACGCTGGCCACCAACACACTCAAAACCTATTCCAGACTACAAAACCCAATGGCTCGACACCGCGACTTGACACATCCGTACCGTTGGGTACGGTTAATGTACTGTACCGTACGGTACTAGCTTCATAGATCAGGCTTCGCAAGGAGATTAGTCGTGCAAACCAACATTTCTGCCCATGCAAATGAACTTGTCAGCCCCCTCGCCCAGAAAGCGGCGGAAGTCAGCACATCAAGCCTTCTCAGTCTTGGTTCTGGCATCATCGCACTCGTGGCCACCGCGGCAGTGGCGGGCTTTTTCTACGCCTATTCCAGCTCAGTGATGTTTGGTCTGAACGCCACCGCCCCGGACGTGGCTCTGAGGGCCATGCAGGCCATAAACGCAGAAGTTCGAAATTCAATTTTCGCCATGGGGTTCTTCGGCAGCGCTGTATTTCTGTTGGCTGCAATGGCCATCATGTTCATCAAGAGTGAACCCGGCGCGGCGCTTTGGTTCGGGGCAGCAGCGGTCGTTTATATCGGCGGCGGGTTCATACTCACCATGGCGGTCAACGTGCCAATGAATGAAGCGCTTGCCATCGTCGATGTTTCAGCTTTGCCAGACCCGGCCACCACTTGGGCAAACTATGAAGCTCCGTGGACGTTCTGGAACCATGTGCGCACGGGCTTCAGCCTGTTGTCGGTCGTCTTCGCCGGCATAGGTCTCTGGAGCCTGCGTTAGCGCGGTGCCAGCGCCGTTACAAACCGCTGTACGGCCCCTGCCATGCCGTGCCCCAGAGCCTCCGCCGCCAATCCGTGGCCGATTGAGACCTCGGCAAGGTTCGGAATTGCTGCCGCCAAAGCCGGTAGATTGTCCACGGTCAAGTCGTGGCCGGCATTCACCGCAAGCCCCGCGTCGGCGGCGCGTGCACCCGTGGCGGCCAAGGTCTCCACGGCAGCTTTGGCCGCAGACGGGCTGTCATAGGTCGCGCCATAAGGTCCAGTGAAAAGCTCAACACGGTCCACACCCATCGCATGTGCAGCCTGCAAGTCGGACATTGGGCAGTCAGGATCAACAAACAGCGCCACCCGAAAGCCATTATCTTTCAATCGTTTGACTGGTACTTGAAGATTCTGAATCTGAGCTTCAACTTGCCAGCCATGGTCAGACGTTGCCTGCGCCGGGTCGTCTGGCACCAGTGTCACCTGGTCCGGAGCGTTTGCCTCGCAAAGTGCAAGAAAATCGTCGCTGGGATAGCCTTCGATGTTGAATTCGGCTTGCGGAAATTCATCATCGAGCAAAGCCCGAAGATCCCCCAAATCTGAGAACCGGATGTGCCTTTGGTCCGGTCGGGGATGCACAGTCACTCCCCCTGCCCCGGCTGCCAGGGCAATCCGGCCAAGGTTCACAACGCTTGGCCAGGGCAAGTCGCGCCGGTTGCGCAGCAGCGCGATGGCATTGAGATTGGCGGAGAGAATGGCAGGCATGGTGTTTTCCAGTTTACAATCAGACCGCTATCACGGCGCTGGGCACCAGACGAGCGCCACGCCGCCGCAACTTACGGAACCAGCCATTTGGCGTCACCGGATGAAAGGTAAAAGCTCGCGCGCTTGTGGCCAATACCATCCACTGGTCGGTCCAACCTTATCCAATCCATTTGCCTTATGGAGACATCTATGACGCGGAAATGACTGGCAAACACCGCCTCGTCCGTACCATGTGCATAGCTGTCCCAGCTTTCAATTTCAGACCCAGGCTCCGGCTGCACAGAGTAATTATGGTGCTGTCTTGCCGGCAATTGCTCCCACACCTTCTGCGTGTCGCCTGCAGACCGCACAACTCCAAAACCTGTAACTCGCAACTGTTCCTGCGTGCGCGAATTGTAGAACATCAGGCTGCATCTTGGCTCTGCCAGTAGCTCATCAATTTTGGCGGACCGCACATCTGTGTGGATGGCCAGGCGACCATCGCCCTGCACGACTTCCCGCAGCCCCACGGTCCGCGCCGCTGGCCAACCGTCAGCATTTATCGTGCAAAATGCCGGATAGCGCCAAGCGTGCTTGGCGTCGGCTCTGGCGCGCGTCAGCGTGCTCCAAATTCCATCAAGCACGCCGTCCAGTGTCAGGTCACCATCTCTCATCGGACAATCGTGATCCGTTCGGCGGCGCGGGTGATGGCGGTGTAGAGCCACCGCTCGCGGCTATTTTTGAAGGCATAGCTTTCGTCAAACAGAAACACATTATCCCACTGCGAGCCTTGGCTTTTGTGCACTGTAAGGGCGTAGCCAAAATCGAAATCATCGTAACGCCGTTTGGACTGCCACGGAATGTCGGCTGCATTGCCTTCAAAGGCTTCCTTGAGCACCTTGATTTTCGCGCTGTCGCGCGCGCCATCATCCTCCGGCTGCACCAGCATGTGCAAAGCCGGGCCGGTGCGGGCTGAAGCCGTTTTCACATTCCACAGGGACCCGTTGAGCAACCCCTTGGCCGCGTCGTTGCGCAGGCACACAAGCCGGTCGCCCGACTGCGGCAACCGCCCCTCAAACCCTTTCAACTCCCGCAGCCGGGCATTATAGCGCTGACGGGTCCGGTTCGTACCCACCAGCACTTGATCGGCGTCCAATATGGCGTTCCGGTCGATGGCATCCCGAGAGATAATCGAGCTTTCGCCATAGGCACCATGGCTTAGCGTGCCGCCCTCGCGCACGCGCATGGCCAGATCGATGATTGGATTATCCCGCGCCTGACGGTGCACTTCTGTCAGCATGAAGTCTGGTTCCGCCTCAGTGAAGAAACCACCACCGCTGACCGGCGGCAATTGACCGGGGTCACCCAGCACAAGCACTGGAACACCAAAACTCAAGAGATCGCGCCCCAAGTCCTCATCCACCATCGAGCACTCATCGATGACGATCAGCTCGGCCTTAGAGATGTTGGAGTGCCTGTTGAGAGAAAAAGCGGGTGAGAATTTTCCGTCCTCATCCTCTTCCCCCTCGCCCCTGGGCCGATAGATCAGCGAATGAATGGTGCGCGCGTTAGATGCGCCCTTATTGCGAAGCACCTGTGCAGCCTTGCCGGTGAATGCGCCAAATTGCACATCTCCATCGACATCTTGGGCGATGTGTTTGGCCAGCGTGGTTTTGCCTGTCCCGGCGTAGCCAAACAGTCGGAACACGGGCGGGCGAGAGCCAACGGGCAAGGCAAGCCAGTCAGCCACAGCGCGCAGTGCATCATCCTGTTGGGGAGAGAAAGACATGGCAAACAAAACTCTGCGGGAACGGGCCCACCCCGAATCCATGGGCTAAG
>JBCDIB010000177.1:0-5550 GCA_038749385.1 Pseudomonadota bacterium
ATTCCGCAAGTCTAAATGGCGGTTTCGGTAAGGCGTATGAGTTGACCAAACGGGAGCTAAAAGCCGCTCTGTAGCCACTTCTTCCCGCAAATATTAACTCAAGATTAGCCTCCAATTGCATACATTGCCCTGACTCTAACCGTGAGCTGAGCAATGCAAGGCCAATCAATTTTTCAATTGCTGACGCCTTTGATCTACCTCATGTTTGCCATGGGGTTTGTCGGGATATGGACCGCATCGCGTAAGCTCCGCAGCGCGCTGATTTTTGCATTCGCCTATGTCACCAACGCCTTCGCGTTCCTGTTTGATCTGGCGCGGGATTATGTTCCCGATCTCACCGCTTCATACGTGACAAATATATTTTTTCTGACCGCCATCTCTTTGTCGGTGGTTGGTTGTTGGATGCGGTCTCGTAAGCCGATCCCTTCCAAAACCCTCGGGACGCTCGTTTTCATCCATTTGGCTGGTCTGAGCTATTTCATACTGGTGGATCCGGATACGTTCCGGCGCACGGTGTGGGTGAATGTCATGCTTGGCATGGTGTTCGCTGTTTCCTTACCAGCAGTGTTTGCCCTCAAGCGTGGCGCCCTCGATCGAGTGATCGCCTTTGCGTTTCTGATTTGCACATTGCAGTTCTTCGTTCGTCCCGCTCTCGTGTTCTGGCTGGCGGGCACTCAGATGGATCTTGCGACATATCTCAACTCGCCCTTCCATATTGCGCTGCACTTCACAGCCGCCATCAGCGCGCTGATGATCGCAACCTCGCTTTTGGCGTCATTTGCACTGAAGATTATGTCGGATCTTCAGCGGGTGTCACAGACCGACCCGCTCACCGGTTGCCTGAACCGCCGAGGCATTGAAGAGCGCACGCGCTACGCGCAAGACTTTTGTAGCCGTGGCTCAAAACCCATGTCTGTGATCATTGGCGATATCGACCACTTCAAGAAGGTGAACGATCAATATGGCCACGCGACCGGCGACGAGGTCATTCGCCGCTTCGGACAAATGTTCAATGATGCTGCCGGCCTCGCAAATACGGCTGCCCGAATGGGCGGCGAAGAATTTGTGCTTGTCATGAGCGATTGCGATCTCGCAGCAGCCAATGAAGTCGCTGAGAAACTGCGTCGGCAATGCGGGCGCCAAGAGTTTGTCATGGGCGGCACCACCCAGTCTTGCACCGTAAGTTTTGGCGTTGCGGCGCTCGATCCCCATGGCAATCTGCACGACGCAATCGATCGTGCTGACAAGGCTCTGTACACATCCAAGGCCAATGGCCGGGACTGTGTGACCGATGAAGTTCAGGCCAGCGTGAAAGAGCTACGCGCGCTTGATGGTTTCACCAAGCGCAACGCGTCATCGCTGTTGAGCCAATCAGGCAGTTGAGCTCTCAGAAGACGCCGGCACCCGAGTCCGCCGTACCCACCAGCTGGCGAAAGCCTGCGAACAGCTCCCGACCCAGACCATAATCATTGCCTGACAGATCTTCCGTCGCCGGTTTTCGGGCCTTGAGCTCGGCATCGCTGACCAGCACTTCCAGCGTGCCGCTGGTGGCGTCGAGGCGCACCATGTCGCCGTCTTGAACCAGCGCGATGGGCCCGCCATTCTTGGCTTCGGGGGTGACGTGTATCGCCGCAGGTACTTTGCCGCTCGCGCCTGACATACGACCATCCGTTACCAGTGCCACCTTGAACCCCTTGTCCTGCAATACGCCAAGGCCCGGCGTCAGTTTGTGCAGTTCCGGCATGCCATTAGCGGCTGGGCCCTGGAACCGCACGACCGCCACAACGTCGCCGCTGAACGCACCGGCCTTGAATGCGGCATCAAGCGCGTTTTGGCTGTGAAACACCCGGGCCGGTGCTTCGATGACATGCTGCTCTGGTTTGACGGCGGATGTTTTTATGACAGCGCTGCCCAGATTGCCGGTCAGCACTTTAAGCCCGCCGTCTGTGCGGAATGGTTCAGTGGCTTTGGCCAGCACTTTGGGATTGCCACTTTCACTCGCTGCGTCCGCCCAAACGGCTTCGCCATCTTCGCCGAGGGTTGGTTCAGTCGCATATGCACGCATGCCCGGTCGGTTGTCATCAGACCAAACCGTGCGCGTGTCCTCGTGCATCATGCCCTCGTCGAGCAATTCGCGGATCAGGAAGCCAAGGCCACCAGCCGCATGGAAATGGTTCACATCCGCCAAACCGTTCGGATACACGCGGGCCAGCAACGGCACGGCGTCTGATAAGTCCGAAATGTCACCCCAAGTCAGGGCGATGCCGGCGGCCTTGGCCATGGCGACAAGGTGTAGGGTGTGGTTTGTGGAGCCGCCGGTGGCGTGCAAGCCAATCACTGCGTTGACGATACTCTTCTCATCAATCATCCGACCGACCGGTGTGAACTCATTGCCCTGCGCGGTGATCTGCAGCGCCCTTTTGGTGGACGCCCGGGTCAGGGCATCGCGCAACGGCGTGCCAGGGTTGATGAAGCTTGATCCGGGAATGTGCAGTCCCATCATCTCCATGAGCATTTGGTTGGAGTTGGCGGTGCCGTAGAATGTGCAGGTGCCAGGCGAGTGGTAACTAGCCATCTCGGCGGCCATCAATTCATCCCGACCCACATTGCCTTTGGCGTATTCCTGCCGCACGCGGGCCTTCTCGTCGTTTGGCAAACCAGAAGGCATTGGGCCAGCTGGGATGAAGATCGCCGGTATATGACCAAAGGTCAGTGCTGCAATGGTCAGGCCCGGCACGATCTTGTCACAAATACCCAGGTAAACGGCCGTGTCGAACATGTTATGGCTCAGGCCAACGGCGGCTGCCATGGCGATCACGTCGCGGCTGAACAGCGACAATTCCATACCCACCTGGCCTTGGGTCACGCCATCGCACATGGCGGGCACGCCTCCGGCGACCTGCGCGGTGGCGCCGTATTCCTTCGCGGCCTCTTTGATAAGCGCGGGGTAGGTCTCATACGGTACGTGGGCGGAGAGCATGTCGTTATAGGCCGTGATGATGCCAATGTTCGGCACAACATCGCCTGCAATACGCTTCTTTGACTCCGGATCTACCTCCCCGGCGCACCCATGGGCGAGGTTGCCGCAAGAAAGGGCTGACCGGTGTACCCCCTGTTCGACGGCCCGGTCCACACGATCAAGATAGGCTTCCCGCGTGGGTTTGGAGCGTTCTGCAATGCGGGCAGTTACGTCGGCGATGGGGCCGATAACTTCATAAGACATGGAAGCAGACATGGGTGTTTCCCTTTGAATTTACGGGGCCCAGTAAACGGCCAAATTGCGGCGGCTAAGGACGGCACGGATGGGCATGGCTTCTTCGTCGGCCAGGTCGCGCTCGGCCTCCAGTAACACCATTTCCTTTTCTTCGCCTTCAATGTGCAGCGCGAGGAAGGGGGCGGCAAGGAGCGGTGGCAGCGTGAGCGTCATACGTGGTTCGCCAGCGTTCTCGGCTTCCATGGGGATGAACCGCCTTTTGGTATTGGGGTCGATGCTCTCAGCCAAATGTGACCCACCGGGGAAAAAGCTGGCGGTGTGACCATCCGTGCCCATGCCGAGTATCGCCACGTCCGGCGGTAGATCGTCATCGCAGCTTATCTCCAGCGCGGCGGCGGTCTCGTCCGGTGATTTACCTTCGATATACATGGGTGACAGGCACGCATTGGCGGCCATGTTGGTGAGTAGACGCGACACGATCATACCTGCATTGGAGCGGTCATTCTCCAGTGGCACCAAACGTTCATCCACCGGCATGATGGTCACTTTGGACCATTCAATATCGGTGGCAGACAAGGCGTCGAAGAACTTTTTGGGTGTTGATCCGCCGGAGACAGCCAGCACCGCGCGGCCCTTGGTGCTAATGGCCTGTGACAGCGCAGCAGCAACGTCATCGGCCAATTGTGCCGCCAGTGAAGTGCGGTCTTCAAACGAAATACGTTCAGCCATCCTGGCTCTCCTCATGGTGGGGCGGCTCCACCTGGTCGGTCACAAAAAACGGTATCAGAAACACCAGGCACGCAACCAAAAACAGGACGCTGCCCACCATGCCCCAAAAGTCGCCCCAGCTTGCCACCAGAAAACCCAGCGCCGAGCCGATGAAAAGCAGCCAACCAGTCAGGTTGAGTGTGCGGTGCGTGGGCATTGGCTCAGCTATTGCCGTCGATGGCGTTCCAAGACCGACCATCTCTGGTGATCATTTCAAAGCTCTTGGGTGGGCCAGATGAGCCGGCGGAATAGCTTACTGACACCTGGTTGCTTTCTTCCCAGGCGGTGATGATCGGGTCCACCCATTTCCATGCCTGCTCCACCTCGTCGCGGCGCATAAACAGGGTCTGGTCGCCGCGCACAACATCCATGATCAGCCGCTCATAGGCATCGGGGTTGCGCACGTTGAAGCTGTCGGCAAAGCTCATATCCAACGGCACCTCGCGGAACCGCATGCCGCCGGGGCCCGGGTCCTTGATCATCAAATACTGCTTCACGCCCTCATTGGGCTGCAGGCGGATGACCAATTTGTTCGCTTCCAAATCATCGTCCACGCGGCCGAAAATATTGTGACCCATCGGTTTGAACTGCACCACGATTTCAGACACCTTTGTGGCCAAGCGCTTGCCCGTTCGCAAATAGAAGGGCACGCCGGACCAACGCCAGTTGGACACCTCCGCCTTCAGCGCCACAAATGTCTCAGTGTTGCTTTCTTCGGCGTCGATCATGTCCGTGTAGGATTTGACCGCTTCACCATCTATGGCACCCGCGCGATATTGGCCCTTGACGGTCAGGTGCTTGACTTCATCGCGACCCAGAGGGGTCAGCGCGCGCAGGACCTTTAGTTTTTCATCGCGGACGGCATTGGCGTCAAACCGGGCCGGTGGCTCCATAGCCGTCAGGCAGAGCAACTGCAGCAAGTGGTTTTGCACCATGTCCCGCATGGCACCGGCTTTGTCATAATAATTGCCCCGGCTGCCGACACCCAAAGTTTCGGCCACAGTGATCTGCACATGGTCGATGTGGGCGTTGTTCCAAACCGGTTCGTAAAGAATATTGGCAAACCGCAGCGCCATCAGGTTTTGGACCGTCTCCTTGCCCAGATAATGGTCGATGCGAAACACTTGATCTTCGCTGAAAGCGCTGCCCACGGTGTCGTTGAGGGCGACGGCGGAGTCCAAATCGCGGCCGATGGGCTTCTCGATCACAAGTCGCGAATTGGCCGAATTGAGTTTGAACGATGCCAACCGCTCCACGATGGGTGGAAACACGGTGGGACCAACCGCAAGATAGAAAAGGCGGATGCGCTCATCGTCTTCCGGTGTACTGCCGATGAGCTTTTTCAGATCATCCCAGCCTGCATCGGTGGTGGCGTCGATGGACAGGTAGTGAAGCAAGCCTAGAAAGGTCTCGATGATTTCGTCATCAAGGTCCTCTTCAGCCACGTGCTCATTAATGGCGTTACGCGCAAAATCCTGAAATGCCTTGCGGCTCATCTTGGAGCGTGATGCGCCTATTATGCGGCAGGGCGCATCCTCCGAATGGACGATTTGCCCGACCTGCAGACG
>JBCDIB010000178.1:0-5513 GCA_038749385.1 Pseudomonadota bacterium
TATTGGGGCCAGCAGATACAGCCGTGTGCCTTCTTCCATGGCCATGATCCGATCAACCATTTGGCTGACGGTCTGGCTTTCGATGGGCAAGCCTGTTGCCGGCGAGTACGGCACACCCACCCGCGCCCACAAAAGGCGCATGTAATCGTAGATTTCTGTAACTGTGCCCACGGTGGAACGGGGATTCTTGGAAGTCGTTTTCTGTTCGATTGAGATGGCAGGAGACAGGCCCTCAATTGAATCCACGTCTGGTTTCTGCATCATCTCAAGAAACTGCCGCGCGTAGGCTGACAGGCTTTCAACGTAACGACGCTGACCCTCGGCATAGATGGTGTCGAAGGCGAGGGACGATTTTCCGGAACCGGAGAGGCCGGTCATAACCACCAGCTTGTCACGGGGAATGTCGAGATCGACATTTTTGAGGTTGTGCTCGCGCGCGCCGCGCACCGTGATATTCCTTTGATCTACCATCGTCTTGATCTGCCAATGTCCCGCGCTCGGTCGGAGAAGCCGGAGTTTCGAAGATGCACCCAGCTTGTTTTGCCATCGCTGCGCGTGCAGCCGTAGATAAGACTGGCAGGCGCGATGTCGAGTGCCACCGCGTCGCCTGTGGACAGTTGTGATACAGGCTGTTGGCGCTTGCATTACCCTGCTGCGTCAAATAGAACAATACAAGAACAAAATTGAGTTTGCACGGGATGCGCACAACTTGGGTGTGCGCAACTCGCCGATAGCGTTTAGCCCAAGTGTTAGGCGGGGTAAGGCTAGTGGCAAAGCTCGCATTGGCGGGCGCATTTGTTGGAGAGTGATATGGCTGGAAGCGTGAACAAGGTGATCCTGGTGGGCAATTTGGGGGCGGACCCAGAGATCCGACGTACACAGGACGGTAAGGCCATTGCCAATATGTCTGTGGCAACATCCGAAAGCTGGCGCGACCGGAATACTGGTGAACGCCGCGAGAAAACCGAATGGCACCGCGTGGTGTGCTTCAATGACGGGCTCAACAAGGTGATCGAGCAATACGTCAAGAAGGGAACCACCGTGTATCTCGAGGGCAATCTGGTCACGCGAAAATGGCAGGACCAGAATGGCCAGGACAAATACACGACAGAAGTGGTGCTGCAGCCTTACACGGGTGTTTTGACCATGCTGGGCGGCCGCAACGATGGCGGCGGTGGTGGCCAAATGGGCGGCGGTGGCGGTGGCGGTCAGATGGGTTATGACGGGCCATCATCTGGCGGCGGCGGTGGATATGGCGGCCAATCCGGTGGTGGTTCTGGTGGCGGCTTCGGCGGCGGCATAGACGACGACATTCCGTTTTGATGTGTCTCGCCGATCGGTGAAGCGATCTGCGTAGCTTGGTGTTGCCGTTGGGTAATATGTTGGCCTATAGAACAAGGGGGAGCGAGTCTGTTTGGCTTGTTACAATCTTGTTGTGCGGTGGACCCGATAGATGCGTTTTCTGACTTTCCTTGCTGCGGCCTTTATTAGCTGTGCCGCCATCGTTCCGTCGCTTTCCGGCGAGGCCGATGTGATCAACGTTGTGGTCCGTGAGCGTGCAGACGGCACCTATTTGTTTGATGTAACGGTGCAGCACGCCGATGAAGGCTGGGAACATTATGCCAATGCCTTCGAGATCGTAGGCCCGGACGGAAACGTCCTCGGCACGCGCGTACTGGCGCACCCCCATGTGGAAGAGCAGCCCTTCACACGGTCTCTGAGCCGTGTCGAGATACCTGCAGGCCTGACAGAAGTGACGGTTCGAGCGGTCGACAGCGTCCACGGTATTGGCGGCAAAACCATGCTGATTGCGCTACCCGGTCGCTGATGCTGGGGTTCAGGTGCCGGCTAAGCAGCAAACATAGCACCGCGAACCCCATCAACAACATATTGTACCGACAATGCTGCCAGCAGAACGCCCAATAGACGGGTCAGGAGCGCTCGACCAGTGACGCCCAGAAATTTGTCCAATCGCTCTGCCAGCACGAAAACCGCCGCGAGAATTGCGCCGCAGATGAGCAAGATTGCGCACAAAGCAATCAATCCTATCGCGCCCTCAAACTGTCCGCTCAACAACACGACAGCTGAGATGGCCCCTGGGCCGGCTATCAGAGGCGTGGCCAGTGGGAAAGCGGCAATGTTGCGAATGTCGTCTTCGGTGGTGGCCTTCGTCGCTGTGCTTTCATGGCGCTCCTGTCGCTTTTCGAAGATCATTTCAAAGGCGATATAAAACAGCAGCAAGCCACCGGCGATGCGAAACGCGTCCAAGCTGATACCAAGGGCCCCCAGCAAGCCCTCGCCAAGAAACATGAACACCAGCAAAACCGCGATTCCAGTGATCGTAGCGCGGAGACCCACCTGCCGCCGCTGACTTTCATCCATGCCGTTGGTCAGGCTCAGGAAGATTGGCGCGAGGCCGGGTGGATCAATCGTCACCAGCAAGGTTGCCAGTGCACTCAGTAGCAGTCCTGTTTCCATCAAAATGTCCTCACGCCGCCGGTTGCATTCGCGTTGACGTTCGTTTCACGCCGCAAACGAGCCATTGCAAGCCATGATTGCTCTGCGCCTGTGATTGCGGTGGACGAGTGCCGTTTACCCGGCCTCCAGCCGTAACGAAATTGGCTTCCCGGCTGTCAATTCGCTATGTTGGACGGGCATTTAGAGCGAGAATCACAATTGATCGATATTAATGACGACAGCCCCGATGATGTGTCATCGGAAATGACCGATGACGCTGCGGGCGGTGGTTCCGACGATGGGGGGTCAACTCTCGCTTTAGCCCCGCTGCCAGAGGGCGTCGAGCCGATATCAATCGTCGACGAGATGCAGCGGAGCTATCTCGATTACGCCATGAGCGTGATCGTCAGTCGCGCACTTCCGGACGCGCGTGATGGCATGAAGCCAGTTCACCGCCGCATCCTGTACGCCATGCACGACATGAAGCTCGAATGGAACAAGGGCTACCGAAAATCCGCCGGCGTGGTGGGTGAGGTCATGGGTAAATATCACCCCCATGGTGACAGCGCTATCTATGACTCGCTCGTCCGGATGGCGCAGGATTGGTCGCTGCGCGTGCCGCTGATTGATGGCCAGGGCAATTTCGGCTCAATTGACGGCGATCCACCCGCCGCCATGCGCTACACCGAGTGCCGGCTTGAAAAAATCAGCCACACTTTGGTCGAGGATATCGACAAGGAAACCGTTGATTTCGAAGATAATTATGATGGCCGAGAGCAGGAGCCATCTGTTCTGCCCGCGCGTTTTCCAAACCTTCTGGTCAACGGCTCTGGCGGTATCGCCGTTGGCATGGCGACCAATATTCCGCCGCACAATCTGGGCGAGGTTATCAATGGCTGCATCGCACTGATTGACAAACCCGACATCACCCTGCCGGAGATGAGCGAGATCATTCCGGGGCCTGACTTTCCAACTGGCGCGATAATTCTTGGCCGTTCCGGCATAGCGTCAGCCCACGCCACAGGGCGCGGCTCGATACTTATGCGGGCAAGGGTACATCAGGAGACAACACGTGGCGGCCGAGAGGCGCTGGTCGCAACTGAAATTCCGTACCAGGTCAACAAATCCAGTCTGATTGAGAAGATCGCCGAGCTTGTGCGCGAGAAACGCATTGAGGGCATTGCTGATATCCGCGACGAGAGTGACCGCGATGGCTACCGCGTAGTCATTGAGCTGAAGAAGGATGCCAATGCCGACGTGGTGCTCAACCAGCTATATCGTTTTACGCAGCTTCAAACCTCGTTTGGTGCCAATATGGTGGCGCTCAATGGCGGCAAGCCGGAGCAACTAAATCTGATTGAGCTGCTTTCCGCCTTCACGTCGTTCCGCGAAGAAGTGGTGCAAAAGCGCACAAAATTCCTGCTGCGCAAAGCGCGGGACAGGGCGCATGTTCTGGTGGGGTTGGCGATTGCGGTGGCCAACATTGATGAAGTCATTGCACTCATCCGCAATGCGCCAGACCCATCCACAGCCCGAAGCCAGTTGATGGAACGGCGCTGGCCCGCTGGCGACGTGGCCGCCCTTGTTGAGTTGATTTCCGACCCCCGCCACGGCCTCAATGAAGACCAGACCTACAATTTGTCGGAGGCACAGGCCCGCGCCATTCTGGACCTACGCCTGCAGCGGCTCACTGCCCTTGGCCGGGACGAGATCGCAGACGAACTGAACACCATCGGTGCCGAGATCAAAGAATATCTCGATATCCTTGCCAGCCGTGTGCGCATTCTTGAGATCGTTAAGAACGAGTTGGTGGAAATACGAGAAGAATACGCCACTCCGCGCCGCACGGAGCTGGCCGATGGCGGTCCGGATATGGACGACGAAGATCTCATTGCCCGCGAGGACATGGTGGTGACCGTCAGCCATGGCGGCTACATTAAACGGGTGCCACTGTCGACGTATCGCGCCCAACGCCGCGGGGGCAAAGGACGTTCCGGCATGGCCACGCGGGACGACGATTTCGTCAACCGGTTGTTCGTGCTCAACACCCATACGCCGGTGCTGTTTTTCTCCTCGCGGGGCATTGTTTACAAGCTGAAGGTCTGGCGGTTGCCGCTGGCGCAGCCACAGTCGCGGGGTAAGGCGCTTGTCAACATACTGCCGCTGGAGCAGGGCGAGCGCATAACCACCATTATGCCGCTGCCGGAAGAGGAAAATGCGGCTGCTGAACTGGAGATCATGTTCGCAACGCGCAAAGGCACCATCCGCCGCAATTCCCTGGCCGATTTTGTTCAGGTGAACCGCAATGGCAAGATCGCCATGAAGCTGGATGATGAAGACGATGCGATTGTTGGCGTCGATATTGCGCGCGCCGATCAGGACGTTCTGCTGACGACCGCGCTGGGGCAGGCTATCCGTTTTCCTGTTGCGGACCTTCGCGTGTTTGCCAGTCGTAATTCCACCGGCGTACGCGGCATCAATCTGGCTGAGGGCGACCGGGTTATCTCCATGTGCATTCTGGACGGGTTCAACGCCACCACCGAGGATCGCGACGCCTACATGAAATTATCGCGCCAATTGCGCGGCGAAGAAGAAGATGCAGGCGGCAGCCCGGATTACAGCCTTCTTGCTGGTGGAGAAGAGCGGTTCCGCGAAATGGCGGAGGCTGAACAATTCTTGCTTGGCTTGTCGCGCAACGGTTATGGCAAGCGCTCCTCGACATTCGAATATCGGCGATCCGGACGAGGGGGCAAAGGCATTACTGCCATGGCTGTGAACGAGCGCAACGGCGATCTTGTGGGCACGTTCCCAGTTGAGGACAATGATGAGATCATGCTCGTTTCCAATGGTGGCAAGCTGATCCGCGTACCGGTGGGCGGCATCCGCATCGCGGGCCGCGCGACCCAGGGTGTGACCGTTTTTTCAACCGCGGAAAATGAGGAAGTCGTCTCCGTCGAACGGGTGTCGGACGTAGCGAATGATGATACTCCCGAAGAGTTGGAAGATGTCATGCCAATGAAGCCGGAAGTGGCAGCGGCTGACGAAGATGGTGGCGA
>JBCDIB010000179.1:0-5458 GCA_038749385.1 Pseudomonadota bacterium
CGAAGCCAGCCAGTTCCACATCATCCAGCCACAAGTGGTGAAATAGAACAGTCGGTCGCCAGGCTGCACATCGCACTGCAGCATCTGCTCCTTCATGTGCTGAAGCAGCAGGCCGCCTGCGCTGTGTATAATACACTTGGGCTTGCCCGTTGTGCCGGACGAGAAAAGAATGAAACCCGGATCGCGGACGCTGCGCATCTCATAGGTCAATTCTCCGACGGGATAGTCCGCAATGAAGCCGTCCAGCGTTTGCGCAGACGGGATATCGTCCACCGGCGCGCCGCCCAATGCGTAGGGGAAGACCACAATATTCTCGACCGACGGCAGACGCTTTGCAATTTCTGCGAGAGCCGGACGGCTGTCTATGGTCTTGCCGGAGTAGAAATAGCCATCTGCCGCAAACAGCATTTTTGGTTCAATCTGCCCAAAACGATCTTCTACGCCAGCTGGCCCGAAGTCTGGGGAACAGGACGACCAGATTGCTCCGATGGCCTGTGTGGCCAGCATTGCCGCAATGGTTTCGATACAATTGGGCACAAAGCCTGCCACGCGATCTCCCGGTCCGATACCAGCCGCGCGCATGGCGGAACAGATGCGTGACACCATGTCTCGCAAAGCAGCGCGGGTGATCTGCTGTCGCTGGCCGTCTTCACTAACGAATATGATGGCCAGCCGGTCATCAGCATTGCGCAGCATTTCCTGCGCGAAATTCATCTGCGATTTCGGAAAAAAATCTGCAGCTTTTATGGAGGCATGCGGCTGAAAAGACGTTTCACCGGGGGTGCCCTCCATGCTGGCAAATTCCCAGAACGCACCCCAGAAACTATTTAGCTCGCCGCACGACCAGCCATGCAATGCGCCATAGCTGTCAAATCGTCCAATTCCGGCGTCTAACAAGTGCTGCTCGAACTTCTTGAGCAACGTCTGGTTGATGCGTGTGGTACTTGGGGTCCACAAAGGCGTTTTGGCAGAAACTTCAATGCTATCGGCTGCGGACATGGCACTCTCCTCAAGTCAGCTATGGTTTAGCCACACCCGCTGTCCGCGCAAGCACTCCGCGCATGAAAAAGGCCGCGCGAGGCGGCCCTTTCCAGATCAAATTTTGCAAGGTTCAGCGTGGGCAGGCGCGCACGATGTAGGTGCCATCGCCGCGGGCATATGCGCACTGGCCGGTTTGTGAATTGCGGGCGTACAGGGCGCCTGCGGTTGCACCCGCCACCCCGGCGACAGCAATCCAGCCGGCGTTTGCGCCAAGTGCAGCGGCGGTAACAGCGCCCAGCGCGCCGCCGCCGGCTGTAGCGATCGCAGTGTTTTGCTCAGCTGCCGTGCAGCCTGCGAGGGCAAGCGGGCCGATCAGGGCGACACTGAGTGCGGTTTTTTTGATGATGTTCATTGGTCTCTCCGACTGAAAATGGTGCCCGCAATGCGCGCTCACACTACGGCGGTATCAAGGCGATGTGCCGACTCGTCGCAGCTTATCACTGCCTTTACGTCATGCAATCGCCCGTTTTGGCCGTGCAAACACAAGCGTTCCGGGCGCAATTGGTTGCCTTGGTCCCATGAAAAATTCTGCCGGTCACATTCTGTTTCAAGAATAGAGCTCCGGAAATGCGCGTGCGTCAAAACGCAAAAAGGCCCGTCCGATAAAATCGGGCGGGCCCAAAACTCAGCGGGTTCAACCCCGCGAAGCCTTAGTTTTCAAGATAGTCGTACTGACCGTCATTCCATTCGTAGAAGACGTAACCGGGCAGGGACACGTCGCCTTTATCGTCGAAGGACAGTTCGCCAAGCGCTGTGTTGAACGTGCCAGCGTCAAGGGCTTCCACGACCGCATCATAGTCGGTGGTGCTGGCAGTTTCAGCAGCTGCGGCCCATGCCTGAATGGCGGCATAGGTGTACACCACATAACCTTCGGTCGGCTTGCCGTCCGCTTCCAGCTTTGCCACCAGGTCAGCTGCATCAGCCGACTTGCGTGGATCTGGAGAGAAGGTCATCAGCGTGCCGGCACCTGCGTCGCCCGTGATAGACCAGTACTCGTCTGTCACCAGTGCATCACCGGAGATCAGCACAGTGTCCATGCCTTGATCGACCATCTGACGTTTCATCAGGCCAGCTTCGGTGTGGTAACCACCAACGTAAAGGGCGGTGATACCTTCTTGCTTCAGCTTTGAAACGAGAGCTGTGTAGTCCTTTTCACCAGCGGTGAAAGCTTCGTAGAGAGCAGTTTCGCCGCCAGCTGCTTCGAACGCGGCGCGGGTCGCGTCGGCAAGACCTTTACCATAGGCAGTTTTGTCGTGGATGATGGCCACTTTGCCGTCAGCGAATGTCGACTGCAGGAACTCACCGGCAACCTGGCCCTGCTGGTCGTCACGGCCGCAAACGCGGTAAACGCCGGGGCCCGCGCGCTCATCGGTGAGGGCAGGGTTGGTGGAGGCTGGCGAAATCTGGATGATGCCTTCTTCGGCATAGACTTCGGAAGCTGGGATCGAAGAACCCGAGCAGAAGTGTCCGGCCATCAGCACGGCGCCTTCAGACACCATCTGGTTGGCAACTGCCACGGCCTGTTTTGGATCGCAGGCATCGTCGCCCACAACGAGGCGAAGCATTTCACCGTTCACACCGCCGGCGGCATTGATGTCTTCCACGGCAACTTCAGCGCCGGTTTTCATCTGCTCACCGAAGGAAGCGTACTGACCGGTCATTGGGCCGGCAACGCCGATAACGATTTCAGCATAGGCTGCGGATGTGGACATAGCGACGGCAAAGGCGGCGCTGGTCAAAAGCAGTTTTTTCATATGGGGAATTCCTCTCCTGTTACGGGTGCGCACTGTCTTTTTCACCGCGCACCAATGGCCTGTGTCGGTTTCCTCCAGACACAAACTTGCGCGCAGCATTGCAGTTAATCCACGGCCCCGCAACGGCAATTTAACGGCTTGTTAAACCGAAGTTAATTGCGGTGAGCCGTTAGCGTTTGCACGGTTCTGCCATGTTTGAAGACCCAGCTTCCATGCGGCTGTATCCGGGCCGGAATAGCTGTTCCGTCAGGTCTTGCGGCGTGCTGAAAAGGGACTGTTCGCCTCCCATTCCCACACATATTGAAGCTGCATTTGCCGAGCCCGCGTGAAGCGAAATCCAAGAAAGCCGATGGCGGCGAGTACTGCAAAATCAACGATGAGAAATTGCAGGCTCAACAGACTGCCTTCGAACAGGGCGAAATGCATGAAGCGCGTTGCCGCAGCGAGCAGCAGCCCATAGGCAAACATCTGCCACAGCGGCCGCCACGTGCTGGCGATGGCTCGGCCCGTCATCCACGAAATGCCTCCGGCCACCACGCAAGTCACAAAGAAAAAGACCCAAAAGTTGGTTTCCCAAATGATGCCCACTGCTAGTGCCCTCCCTCAAGATAGGCGGCTCGCACTTCTGGTGCGTTCAACAATTCCTCGCCTGTACCGGTCATGGTGATGCGGCCATTGACCAAGACATAGCCCCGATGGGCGACCTTGAGTGCCATGTTGGCATTTTGCTCAACGAGCAGCACGGTCAGACCCTCATTTTTGTTCAGATCGGTGATTGTATCAAAGATCTGGCGCACAATAATGGGTGCCAGGCCAAGGCTTGGCTCGTCCAGAAGCAGCAAACGCGGACGGCTCATCAGCGCGCGGGCGATGGCCAGCATTTGCTGCTCGCCACCGGACAGGGTGCCGCCGCGTTGCGATTGGCGCTCTTTAAGCCGGGGGAAGTAGCCAAACACTTTCTCTAGGTCTTCGTCGAGATGGTCTAGGCCAATCACTGATGCACCCATCATCAGATTTTCCAGCACCGTCATGCGCGGGAAAATACGGCGGCCTTCCGGCGACTGGGCAATGCTCTTGCGCATGATCTGGTGGGTCGGCATCGCTTCGATCCGCTCACCGGCATAGGTGATGGCACCGGTGCGGGCCTGCGGACTGCCGCAAATGGTCATCATCAGCGTGGATTTGCCGGCGCCATTGGCGCCGATCAGCGTGACGACTTCACCTTCATTGACTTTCACATCCACGCCTCGCAGCGCGATGATGCGACCATAATAGGTTTCAACGCCTTGAATGTTCAGGAGCGGTTCGGTCATTTTTTCGCTCCTTTAGCTGCGGTTTTGCGTGTTGCCGGCTTTTTGGTTGCGGGCTTTGCAGCGCTCTTCTTGGGGTTGGCAAGATCGTGGGCCTGGCGGGTCCATTCTTCGCGGTCGATCCGACCGGGGAAGGCAAGAAATGTTCCTACCCATCCAATTTGAGGCCGGTCCCATTTTGCGATTTGGTCGAAATGATAAACGCCCAATTCGTTCAGCTTCTTCTCGTTTACCGGGCCAATACCTTTGACGAGCTTGAGATCATCAGCACCCGCTTTACGCGGCTTGGGCAGCCCCACGGGTTTTTTGCCAACCGCATTGGCCTTGTCGAAGGCCGATGCGCCTTTTGGCAATGCGGCCAGCTTCGCATCCATCTCGGCCTGTTCGCGCTTGAGCTGCGCGGCGGTTGGCTTTTTCGGTTTGGCCGGTTTCGCTTTGGCCGCTGGCGTTTTCGCCGCTGCGGGTTTGGCAGCCGACTTCGTTGCAGCTGGCTTGGTGGCCGTCGGTTTGCGAGCAGCCGGTTTCTTGTTGGTTGTTTTTGTACGCTTGGCTATGCCCGTGGTGGAGGCGGGCGCAGTTTTTGTCTCAACATTTTCCGCAACGGTCTCGGCATCAGCAGTCACCGCAGCGCGGGCGGCAGAAGCTTCTGCCGGGGGTGGTGTCTGCTGGGTCAGGCTCGCTGCCTCGTCCTCATCCACCCCCAGATAAGCAGCAATGACCTTCGGATCATTGCGCACGGCTTCCGGGCCTTCATCCGCAATTTTCTGGCCGTAGTCGAGCACCACCACATGGTCGGAGATTTCCATCACCACGCTCATATCATGCTCGATCAGCAGCACGGACGTGCCGTACTCCTTACCGATGAAAAGCAGCAACTGGTTTAGATCGGCGCTTTCCTTGGCATTCAAGCCGGCAGCCGGCTCGTCCAGGCATAGAAGGCGCGGCTCGGTGCACATGGCCCGGGCGATTTCCAGCCGTCGCTGATCGCCATAAGGCAGGTCCGCCGCGGGGTCGTCTGCCCGGTCGGTCAAGCCGGTTTTGTCCAGCCAGAATTTGGCGCGCTCCAGCGCATAAGCCTGGCCTTCACGGTAGGATTTGAGGTTGAAAAGCCCGGCGATCGAATAGGTAGAGGACACCATCAGCGCGTTATGCTGCGCAACCATCAGGTTTTCGAGCACGGTCATACCACCGAACAAACGGATGTTCTGGAAGGTGCGGGCCACTTTAGCATCCCGCGCAATCTCAAAATCAGGCATGCGTTCCAACAGAAACAGAGCCGCGCCTTCATCATCGTGGCGCTTACCGGTTTCTGTGACTGCGTCGATCTTCTGCAGCGCTTCGGGCTCATGGGCG
>JBCDIB010000180.1:0-5408 GCA_038749385.1 Pseudomonadota bacterium
CGCGCACCTTGCGAGCATTTTGAACGATCGCACCGGCCGCCCCGTGGTTGTGTTTGCCATGGGCTTCAATTCCGCCGTGGCGTCGGAGTTGCGCGATGAGGTGGTTGGCAATCTAGAACATCGGGACTGGACACATGTGCTTGTCTCCGTCGGCATCAATGATGTGAAGAATTTCCACTCCCTGCGCCGTTGGACCAAGAGCTTTGGGCGGCTGATATTCGCTCTGCGCGCACGCTTCCCCAGCGCGCGGATCATTTGGCCCGAAGTGCTGGCGGTCAAGGACATGCCACGCCTGCCCAGCCCGCTGCGCGATATTATGGAGTGGCGGGCGCAATTGCTGAACGCCCGGGGCCGCTGCCTGTGCCTTGAGCGAGGAGCCTATTGGCTACCACGGATGCTCAAGGGTGGACCGCAGTGCTATGCGATGGATGGCTTTCATGCCAACTCCTACGGTTACCGCATTTGGGCCAACCACATGGTCGATGAGATGCTCAAGCAGGATGAATTGATCTAGCCCGTTTCGAGCTTCTGGACCTATTTCCTTCTACCAATTGTTCACTGTTGCGATGGCGTTCTGCTGCGCTAGTGTGCGACGGCTGTGCAGCGTCACCTTTGGGAGAGGGTCTCGCTTTTTTTGGCACACGTTGGTTTTGCTGCGTTGGGGAGAGCGCTCATGGCGATTTATCGTGATGTTTATGAAGGCTGGCGCGCTGATCCGGAAAATTTCTGGTTGGAAGCTGCGCAGGATATCGCATGGATCACCACACCCAAAACTGCGTTCGATCCGAACATGGATGCCTACGGACGCTGGTTTCCTGATGGTCAGCTAAACACTTGCTACAATGCCGTTGACCGCCACGTGGATGAGGGCAATGGCGACCGGCCTGCTATTATCTATGACAGCCCGGTCACAGGCACCAAGCGCAAGATCAGTTATGCCGAGTTGCAGGACGAGGTGGCCACGCTGGCCGCCGTGCTGACCAAAATGGGCGTCAGTAAGGGTGATCGCGTAATCATCTATATGCCAATGATTGCCGAGGCAGCCTTCGCAATGCTGGCCTGCGCCCGCATCGGAGCCGTGCATTCTGTGGTGTTCGGCGGGTTCGCCGCACCTGAACTTGCCACCCGTATCGACGATTCCGAGCCGGTACTGATTTTGGCCGGATCGTGCGGTATCGAGCCGTCGCGCACGGTTGAATATAAGCCGCTGCTAGACTCGGCTTTGGAGATTGCAAATCACGAGCCTGCGGGTGTGCTGCTGTACCAGCGCAGCCAGTGTGAAGGCACGCTGGTCGAGGGCCGTGACCATGATTGGCAGGCTGCGGTCGACGCCGCCCGCGCCTCCGGAGAAAAAGCGCAGTGCGCAACGCTGGCCGCCACTGACCCGCTCTATATTCTCTACACGTCCGGCACCACGGGCAAACCCAAGGGCGTGGTGCGGGACAATGGCGGCCATGCCGTCGCCATGCGTTGGTCCGTGCCAAACATATACGATATGCAGCCGGGGGAAGTGTATTGGGCCGCGTCCGATATTGGCTGGGTGGTGGGCCACAGCTACATAATTTACGCGCCGCTGCTCACAGGCTGCACCACGCTTATCTATGAGGGCAAGCCGGTGGGCACCCCCGATGCCACAGCTTTCTGGCGTGTGATTGAAGAGCACAAGGTGGCGACATTATTTACCGCTCCCACAGCTTTTCGCGCCATCAAAAAAGAAGACCCAAAGGGCGAAGGCGTTCAAGGGTTTGATTTGAGCCATTTCCGCGCTTTGTTTCTGGCCGGCGAGCGGGCCGACCCACCCACCATTGAGTGGGCGCAACGCATGCTGGATGTGCCGGTGATTGACAATTGGTGGCAAACCGAGACCAGCTGGGCCATCGCGTCCAGCCCCTTCGGTATTGAAAAGCTGCCCGTAAAAATGGGGTCTCCCTCGCTGCCCATGCCAGGTTATGATCTGCGTGTGCTGGACGATGAGGGCAATGAAGTGGGCCCCGGCGTGCTTGGCAATCTGGTGGTCAAGCTACCATTGCCACCGGGCTGTTTTCCCACCCTTTGGGAAGATGAAGAGCGCTTCCGGTCGTCTTATCTCGACGAATATCCCGGCTATTACCAAACATCGGATGCAGGCCTGATAGACGAGGACGGCTACACCTTCATCATGGCCCGCACGGACGACATAATTAATGTTGCCGGGCACCGGCTATCCACCGGCGGCATGGAAGAGGTGGTGGGCGCTCACCCAGATGTCGCCGAGTGCGCGGTGATCGGAATTGCGGACGCCCTCAAGGGCCAACTTCCCATGGGCTTTGTCGTGCTCAACTCAGGTGTCGAACGCGATGAGCAGGACATTATCAGGGAAGTGGTGGCCTTGGTGCGTGAACGTATCGGACCGGTGGCGGCGTTCAAACTGGCCTTGCCGGTGCAGCGCCTTCCAAAGACACGGTCAGGCAAAATTCTCCGCAGGACCTTGCGGGAGATGATTGATGGCGAGCCGTGGACCATGCCGCCGACAATCGATGATCCCATGATACTCAAGGAGATATCCGACGTTTGGAAAGCCCAAAGGGCCTGACCGCCCGACGCTTAGCTAACACCGTCACAGTCCTGCCATTTGGCAGGTAAATGTGGCCACACATGAAATATGACTCGCAAATGTGTGGCCTGTCCGATGACTGATCTGTCTTCCCCGACCTTTCACGCCGATCCGCGACCCACCATTGCGGGCCTGCAGGCCCGTGGTGCGTTGGTGCGTGAGCGGCTGCCTATTGTCGGTGCCATGCATTTTGCCACCACCCAGGCCGCCTGTGCTGCAGTCTTGAAGAACAGCACGGACCTCACCGTCCGCCAAGGCGATGGGTCGGTTGCCGGTATGAAGTGGTGGATGCCGCGGGTGCTCGACAGTCTGACACGGAACATGTTGTCCACTGATGAGCCGGATCACACCCGTCTTCGCCGGGCCGTCGATGCCGCGTTTCGGCGCCGCGCCATCGTTGATCTTGAGCCACGGCTCGAGGCTCTCGCGCAACAGCTTCTTGAGCAGCTAGCACCCGCTGGTGAAGCGGTGGATTTCTGTGGCTTTTGCCGTTCTTTTCCGCTGGTGGCGATTTGCGAAATGCTGGGCATACCACCGGAGCGGCGCGGCCGGTTGATGGATGGGGCGGCTGTGATGACTGAAATATCCGGCGCCGTTAGTTTTATGAGAGCCATGCCTGCCTTGGCACGGTTGCGACGGGTTTGCCTTGACGAAATTAAGCTCCAGCGGGCGGTGCCTGAGGATGGCTTGATAGGGGCTCTGGTCGTTCTCACCGGTGAGGATCAACTGGATGACGACGAACTGGTGTCCATGGTGTTTCTGTTGTTCCTTGCCGGTCACGAAACCACATCACACACGCTGGCCGGCGGACTGTTTGAGCTTATACGACACCCCGGTCAAATGCAGGCTTTACGCGGTGGCGCTGATATCTCTATCGCGGTGGAGGAAGTGCTGCGCCACGTCTCCGCTGTGCAAATGACCAAGCCACGTTTCGCCCAACGTGACGTTGAAATTGAGGGTCATTTGTTGCCCAAGGGCTCCCAGATCATGGCGCTTCTGGTGGGCGCAAATTTTGATCCGGCCTTCATCGACGAACCGGGCAGGTTTGACATTACCCGCGCCCCGAACAGACATTTGTCGTTTGGCTCCGGCCCTCACTTTTGTTTGGGGCTCATGCTCGCGCGGCTGGAATTGAGGGTGGCCCTGAGTACAATCACTGAACGATACTACACTATTGAGTTGGCCGTTCATCCGACTGATGTGAGCTGGCGCAAACGCATCGGAGTCCGCGCGCTGAAAGCCCTGCCGGTGCGCTTTAGCTAGCCGGGCGGTCAGTGCGTCCCCTGCGCCTGCGGTACCAGATGCGGGCAATGCCCACGGTGCTGGCAATGGCCCAGCACACTTCCATCAACATTGCGGCGGCGTTGAAGTCGTGGGTCAGGGACCAGACAATCAGGCCTGAGCCTGCCAAATTGGTGCCTGAAAATAGTAGCGTATCAGAGTCCAGCCGCCCTGCCTGATTGAGAAAATAGGCGATGATCACGGCGGTGGCCCCCACCAGTCCGGCTATGGTGGGCAGGTCCAACTCACCGAAAAGCGCTTCCATCAAATGTCTGCCGCTTTGTTCAGCGCATCCACCCCGGGCAGGGGCTTGCCTTCCATCCACTCCAGAAACGCGCCGCCTGCAGTGGAAATATAAGTGAAATCTTCCGCTACACCCGCATGGTTCAGCGCTGCCACCGTGTCGCCACCGCCAGCCACTGAAACCAGCTTGCCCGCTCGGGTCTCATCTGCTGCCGCCTTGGCGGCTGCCACCGTGGCACGGTCGAAGGGCTCTATCTCGAAAGCACCCATGGGGCCGTTCCAGACAAGGGTCTCTGACAGGCTGATCCATTCGGCGATCTTGGCGATGGTTTTGGGGCCTACGTCGAGCGCCATTTTGTCTTCGGGGATTTCGTCAATATCCACCGTTTCATTGGGCGCGTTGGCGGCGAACTCCTCCGCCACCACCACGTCTTCCGGCAGCACGATGGCGCAGGACAATTGCTTGCTCTTTTCAATGATTTGGCGCGCAGTGTCTGCCAGGTCGTGCTCGCAAAGTGATTTCCCGACGGGGTGGCCCTGCGCGGCGAGGAAGGTGTTGGCCATGCCCCCACCGATCACCAGCGCATCTACTTTTTCAATGAGGTTGGAGAGCAGATCCAGCTTTGTGGAGACCTTTGCACCGCCCACGATGGCAGTGACGGGGCGCTTGGGGTTGCCCAATGCAGCGTCCAGCGCCTCAAGTTCGGCCTGCATCGTGCGGCCGGCAAAGCTGGGCAAATGGTGGGTTATGCCCTCAGTGGAGGCGTGGGCGCGGTGGGCCGCAGAGAAGGCATCGTTGATATATAGGTCACCCAGTTCCGCCAGCTCCGCGCCAAAGGGCGGATTGTTCTTCTCTTCGCAGGGGTGAAAGCGGGTGTTTTCCAGCAGCAGCACGTCGCCATCGCCCATGGCAGCGATGGCAGTTTTTGCGGGTTCGCCGCAGCAGTCATCAGCAAAGCCGACAGTGTGGCCAAACACTTTCTCGATGGCCGGAACGATCTGCTTCAGGCTCATATCAGGCACGATTTGGCCCTTTGGTCGCCCGAAATGCGCAAGCAGCACCACTCTCGCGCCCTTGCCGGACAGCTCCGAAATAGTCGGTTTGATGCGTGCGATGCGGGTGGCATCGGTGACCACACCGTCTTCCATGGGCACGTTCAAATCTACCCGGACGAGGCACACTTTGCCGGAAATGTCCGTGAGGTGGTCGATGGTGCGGAAAGCTTTGGTGGTCATGCGAGGAACTCCGGGCCACTTATTTGGCAGGCTGATGTTTGGCAAACTGATAGGC
>JBCDIB010000181.1:0-5396 GCA_038749385.1 Pseudomonadota bacterium
ATAGCGGTGGGCCATTCGAGACCACCAATGTAGTGCGCGCTAAGAAGCGAGCCCAGCCAGACCAGCGGGCCCCCAATATAGATGATGCGACGTACGGCGGTGGAGGTCTCGGTTATGTCGGACCATTTGAGGGTCAGGCCACCTTCGAACAATATCACAGACACAGCCAGCGCTATGACCGGTTTGTAGATTGCGCCAAAATCCACAGATGGGTTCATGATCCCAAAAACCGGCCCGACGGCAAAACCAGCGATGAGCAATAGAACGATGGCCGGTAGTTTGAAACGCCATGCAAGCCATTGTGCCGCGATGCCCAGAAACCCGATGAAGGCGAGCTTGGAAATAATGGAATCCATGGAGACCTCTGCATTGCCGCCCGAACCCGGGCCTTGCTTATTTATAGGGCAGCATGCCGCCGGTACTATAGAACCGAGGGCCGGGAGATAGGTTCCGAGCTGATTTTGTCTGGATTTCGCTTAGGCGGCGTTGACGAAGCTGTCGAGGACGCGCTTGCGACCGGCCTTGTCGAAATCGACCGTCAACTTGTTGCCATCCACCAAACTGATGTCGCCATAGCCGAATTTCTGGTGGAAGACCCGCTCGCCCACCGCATAGTCGCTTTCGCCTCCAATGACGGATTTGGCAACCAACTCACCTTCGATTGTCATGGGCCCGCGGGAGCCGCCTGCGGGGGAAAAGCGTGAAGATGGGTCATTGGCACGCGCCTTCTGCGACGCCTGAGCGCGTTGCCAGCCGGGCGAAGAATAATTGCCTCCACCACCAAAGGAGCTGCTGTCGAAACGACTGGCACCATAGGGCCCGCCGGCGCCTCCAGCGCCGTAGCCGCCATAGGAATTGCCGGGTTCGGCCACTTCCACATGGGCTTCTGGCAGTTCGTCGAGGAAGCGCGAAGGAATGGAGGATTGCCACATGCCGTGGATACGCCGGTTGGAGACGAAGGAAATTTTGACGTTTTTCTTGCCCCGCGTGATGCCGACATAGGCGAGGCGGCGTTCTTCTTCGAGCCCCGACCGACCGCCTTCATCAAGGCTGCGTTGGTGGGGAAAAAGGCCTTCCTCCCAGCCCGGCAGGTACACCGTGTCAAACTCCAGCCCTTTGGCAGAGTGCAGCGTCATAATGTTGACGGCGTCTTCGCTGGCGTTTTTGTCTGTGTCCATCACTAGTGATACATGTTCCAGAAAGCCCCGCAAATTCTCAAACTCTTCCATGGAGCGGATGAGCTCTTTGAGATTGTCGAGGCGGCCGGGTGCTTCGGCAGAGCGGTCGTTCTGCCACATTTCGGTGTATCCGCTCTCCTCAAGTATTTGCTCTGCCAGTTCGGTGTGATGAGTCTTTTCAATGGCTTCCGACCAGCGTTGGAAGTTCATGTAGAGAGTCTTGAGCGTGTGGCGCTGCTTGGGTTTCAGCTCTTCGGTTTCCACCATTTCGCCAACTGCGGCGAGCATTGGTATGTTGCGGGCTCGGGCCACAGAATGGATCTGCTGGATGGTGACATTGCCCAAGCCACGCTTGGGCTTGTTGACGATGCGCTCGAAGGCCAAATCGTCGGCGGGCTGCGCCACACAGCGGAAATAGGCCATTGCGTCGCGAATTTCCTGACGCTCATAGAAGCGCGGACCGCCGATGACGCGGTAATTGAGGCCCATGGTGACGAAACGATCTTCGAATTCGCGCATCTGGAATGAGGCGCGTACGAGGATCGCCATATCGTTCAGCGCGTGGTCCTTGCGCTGCAGGCTTTCAATGTCGTCACCGATCGTGCGGGCTTCCTCCTCGGAATCCCATCCAGCTGTCACCAAGACTCGAGACGCATCCGGGTCAGCGATTTCAGTGAACAGTGTTTTGCCCAACCGGCCCTCATTGTGTGTGATGAGATGCGCGGCGGCGCCCAGAATATGCTCCGTCGAACGATAGTTTCGCTCCAGGCGAATGACCTTCGCGCCTTTGAAGTCCTTCTCGAAGCGCAGAATGTTGTCGACCTCCGCGCCACGCCAGCCATAGATCGACTGGTCGTCATCGCCCACACAACAGACATTGGGCTTTGTATCAGCGGGGCGTTGGGCCAGCAGCCGCAGCCACAAATATTGGGCAACGTTGGTGTCTTGATACTCATCAACCAGGATAAAGCGGAACCGCTTGTGATAGTCCGCTAAAACGTCCGGGTTTTCGCGGAACAGGCGGATGCACTCGAGAAGCAGGTCGCCAAAGTCGCAAGCATTGAGACTTTTGAGGCGCGCCTGATAAGCGGCATAAAGCTCGCGGCCTTTGCCGTTGGCGAAGTAGCGGGCATCTCCTTCCGATATGGTTTCAGGCGTGAGGCCCTTGTTCTTCCAGCCATCCATAATGTTGGCGAACTGGCGGGCGGGCCAACGTTTTTCATCGATATTATCCGCCTGCAAAAGCTGCTTGATGAGGCGTATCTGATCGTCCGTGTCTAAAATGGTGAAGCCGGATTTCAGACCCACCAGCTCGGCGTGGCGGCGCAGAATTTTCACGCAAATGGAGTGGAACGTGCCCAACCAAGGCATGCCCTCCACCGCATCGCCTACATAATTTTCGATGCGCTGGCGCATTTCGCGGGCGGCCTTGTTTGTAAAGGTCACCGCCAAAATCTGGCTTGGAAAAGCCCGTTTTGAAGCCAGAATATGCGCGATGCGGGAGACCAGCACCCGGGTCTTGCCCGTGCCCGCTCCGGCCAGCACGAGGAGCGGGCCGTCAATGCTCTCAACAGCGTTCCGCTGTTCGGGGTTCAGGCCCTCGAAATAACTTGCATTGGCCATCGCCGACGTCTGAACACCACGGGAAGCCATGGCGCGCGCTGCAATGCCACCGGCGGCTGTGGCCATATTGTTTTGTTCGGTGCGCGGCGTGTCGGACATGCAGGCTGCTTTTTGATTCGTGACGGGTACAAACCATGAAAATAGTGGAAGCGCGCCTCCATTGCGAGGGCGGCAAATGCGCTACCGGTGCTCTTCCACGCTGGCATCGATGAGCGCACGGTTGAAAAAGGCCAGGGCCCGGGTCTGGTCTGCCCAGCCAATGATACTCTCGCTCTGGGCATTTTCCAGCACTGGCAGGGCGGTATGTCCTCCTCCATCGAACAGACGCAGAGCCTTTTCCAACGTGTCGTTGGGGACAAGAAACGGCGTTCCCAGCTCTGAATCGTAGACGGCAGGTTCCGTACCTTCTTGTGTTTCGTGAGCGCGCATGAACTCGCGGACGCGGGTGCGTTTGACGAGGTATTTGTGCGGACCGTCATGGACGAACAGGCCGCGGCTTTCGAGTTGCCATTCGAAAAATGAGCGCCCGTGAATGGCCTGGTTCAGGCCCACTGCGATGGAAACCGTGAGCAGCAGAGCGATTGTAATTGCGTATCCGCCGGTCAACTCAAACACGATGACCACAGTGGAAATGGGCGCCCCAATGACGGCGGCTGCGACAGCACCCATGCCCAGCGTGGCGTAAAGGCCCGGGTCGGATGCGAAGTCTGGCAACAGCATGGCGCTGATGATGCCGAAGGCGCCACCCGTCATCGCACCCAGATAAAGCGAGGGCGAAAAAACGCCGCCGCCAAAACGTGAAGCGAGGGTGATTGCCGTTGCCAGCGTTTTGGCCAACAGCAACAGCAGCAAGAATTGTAGCGTAAAGGCCCCGTGCAGAGCCTGATCGGTGGGCTCATAACCCACGCCCAGGATCTCTGGTATAAAAGACGCCCATGGCACCGATGGCAGTGCCGCCAAGTGCCGGCCGTAGCCAAAGAGGCAATGGCACCTTTCGCGCTGCATAATCGGCGCTGATCAGGGACAGTTGGAAGGCGATGGCCACGGCGGCGCAGGCCACCCCCAGCAATGCGAAGGCCGGAAATTCGAGATAACTGCTGATCGTATATTCTGGAATTGAGAAAGCAGACGCTTCGCTGAACCATTGGCGCGACAGCACGCCCCCGCTGACCGACGCGATCACGATGGGCACGAATGAGCGCATGGCGTAATGGCCGAGAATGACCTCGTGGGCGAATAGGACGCCCGCAATCGGCGCGTTGAACGATGAGGACACTGCACTCGCCACACCTGCCGCCAGCAAGGTGCGTTTGCCCCAGTCAGGCAAGGCAAATTTGTCATTCACCCAGCCTGATATGGTTGCTGCGAGATGCACCATGGGTCCTTCACGCCCCGCACTGGCACCGCTGCCCAGCGAAATTGCGCTGACAAGGCCGGACCATAAACCGGCTTGGGTGCTAAGCGCGCGCCCGCCCAGCGCCCGAGTTTCAATAACATCTGACACGCCACCGGCACGGCGCGCGGGGATAAAGCGGTGCAGAATGTAGCCTACAGCCAACCCACCGCAGATGGGCGCGAAAAAAACGTAATACCAGGCAACCTGCCGAGCAGCGCTGGCGAGGTTTTCACTGTCGTCCGATGCCCAGAGCCAGTGGACAAAGCCAATGGCCTCGCGGAAGGCTATGCTCGCTGTGCCGGCCAGAAGCCCGATTAGCAGCGACACCGCCCAGATGCGCGGCAGCCGTGCGCCGAGAAATGCGGACAGGTTTGGTTGCGCCCAACCCGTCACCAAAACCTTGAATTTACGGAGCGGCACACGCACGATTGCTTAGCTCTCTTTCACTTTGAGCTTGTCCGCGGCCGGCCGGTTCATCTGCACTGGCAGTCCCGTTGTGTTGGGGGGCACAAGGTGGGCATGGTCTGCAAGCTTAGCGTGCAGTGTTTCCATAATTGGGCCGCCGAAAGGGGCAACTTTGGGGGTGTCACCGGTCTGATCGACATGCAGCGTCAGGGTTTCGCAACTTGCCCGTAACGTGCCATCGGGCGTGAACAGCCCCTGCCAAATCAGAAATTTCTTCGGCCCAACGTCCCGCAATATGGTGTGTACGCTCACCTGCGCATCGGCAGCAACTTCCGCGATATAGTCAATTTTGGCCGATGCGGTGTAGGTGGTGTGGCCCGTCGCATCGCGGTAGCCATCCCCCAGCCCAAGGGTGTGCCAGAAGGTTTCTGCCCCTTCCTCGAACAACACCAAATAATGGGCCATGTTCAGATGGCCATTATAGTCGATCCAGGCTGGGTCGAGACTACGAAAAGGCGCTGTAAATCCGTAATTTTTACCGGTCATTTCGTCCATCTTTTCATAGTCCCCTGGTCCGCCCCTCGCGGCCCCAGACCGGTGCTTACCCTAAACCGGTGATGCCTCGCCGCAAAGTGCTGTGTTGACGATGTTTGCCGGCCTTGCCCAATGGCGCACTTGGCGGCACAACAGGGTTGGAGGATGTTTCATGGCACTTGCGGATATTCACGCCCTTTCTCGGAATGAGGACGGGATTTCGGTTGCAATTGGCGTGCTCAAGCAGCGCTTTGGTGACG
>JBCDIB010000182.1:0-5394 GCA_038749385.1 Pseudomonadota bacterium
CAAAATTGCCGCCCGATGTGATGCACACCACCCGCTTGCCGCGCAGTTCATCACCATGCGAGTGGAAGAGGTCGCTCAAAACGTCGATGGTCAAAGCGCCTGCGGGCTCCAACACCATGCCTTCCGTGTCCAGCATGGAAAGCATCGTGCTGCACACTCGGTTCTCTGGCACGCCGATGGTGCGCTCCAAAGGCTGGCCCTTAAGCACTTTGAATGTCGTGGCGCCCACTCGCGCGACGGATGCGCCGTCCACAAAATTATCAACGCTTTCCAGTGTCGTCGGTTCACCGGCTTTCAGCGCAGCATAGAGGCTGCGCGCTCCATCAGGCTCAACCAGCCAGAATTGCGTATCCGCACCAATGGTTTGGAAGTAGGATTTGAGGCCCGCCGAAAGCCCGCCGCCACCTACTCCCACCACCAGGGCATCGGGGGCTGCGCCCAGATCGTCCACAATCTCCACGCCTACGCTCGCCTGACCCGCCATCACCAATTCACTGTCAAATGGGGGCAGAAACACGCCGCCTTCCTGCTCGCAAAACGCTTTGGCCGCTGCCTGGCTTTCGTCGAAATAGTCACCGGTAAGGTCAATGCGCACATTCGGTCCGCCAAAGGTGGCGGTACGACGCACCTTTTGATCCGGTGTTGTGATGGGCATGAAGACCACCGCCTTCACACCAAAATGCCGGGCGGCAAATGCCACGCCTTGAGCATGGTTACCCGCTGACGCACACACGAATGGGCCGCTTGCGCCTCCTGCGAGCAGGGTTGCCATGGCGTTCAGCGCGCCGCGTATTTTATAGGACCGTACCGGCGACAGATCTTCACGCTTGAGCCAAATCTCCGCGCCAAAGCGGGCAGAAAGCGTGAGATTGTGCTGGAGCGGTGTGGGGGGAAAAAGCTCGCGCATGTTGCGCGCAACGGCCTCAAAACCCTGCGGTGTCGTGGGGAATGTGCTGGCTAAAGTGCTGGTAACTTCAGAGGCGGCGGAGCTGTCCATCACTGGGGTTTAGCTGGCGCAAGGCGGCAAAGCAAAGCCATCAGTAGTTCGGCACTTTTTCACCCTTGGCCGCGTGGGCAACTATGATCCCGATCCGCTTTTCCTGCGTTGCTTGCTGTTTGGCAGTGGCAAGCCAACGCAAGACATTGCGCCGGTATGACGGGGCGGCCTGATCGAACCAGCCAGACGCATTGGCATCATTTAGCGCGTGTCGCAAAGCAGGGGGCACGTGCAGTGCATCAACCGCTTCCCCCGACACCCATGTGCCCTGTTCTTTGGCGACTTTGGCAGCAGCGCGTCCCGGCGCCGCCATAAGGCCTTCCGTTTCCAACCTGGCAAAGCGTTCGCGATATGCTTGGGTCCAATTTTGCTGGCGGCGCGGGGAGATGAATTGAGCAGTCCGCTCGCCTTTAGTGTCTGCTGAGACCTTTAACCGGCGACCGTCGATCCAGCCGAAACATAGCAACTCGTCCAGCACATCCCAGCGATCCACGAACAAGTTCGCACCGGCTGATTTCTTATAGGTAATGAGCCAGACGCCAGCTGCTTGAGCATGATTGGCTGAAAGCCAGTCTCGCAACTCGTCGCGGCTAATGATTGTCGAATTTGGCTCTGGTAAACCCGTGTCGGAATTTAGCCCGACCATTTGATTGAACATCCCATTGAAGGCTTTTGTGCTTCCTCCAACGGACCGCTCTTGCCATCTGCTACAGCCAGCATCGCATTCAGCAGCTCGGGTGTGCGGCCTGCGCCGTCGCCCATGCGGGCGTCGTCCAACCGTCCGCGATAGGCCAATTTTCCCGCCGCGTCGTAGCCAAAAAAGTCTGGCGTGCACACCGCGCCATAGGCGCGCGCGATGTCCTGGGTTTCATCCACCAAATAGGGAAAGTCGAAGCCATAGCGTTCGGCAAAAGCCACCATTTTATCAGGCGCGTCGTCTGGCACTCTGCGCCAGTCATTGGACATTATGGCGACCACTGCCACGCCTTTGGCCTGCAGGGCTTTGAAGTCCTCCACCATGCGTTCCGCCACAGCCAGAACGTAGGGGCAGTGGTTGCAGATGAAGGCGACCACAAGGCCGCCCGGACCCATCGCGTCCGCCAGTGATACCGATTGCTGGCCGTCTGCCGTTGGTAGAGAGAAATCCGGTGCAGCCGTGCCAAGAGCCGGAGGGGGCGTGTTCACAAGGGCCAAAAGATTGCTCCGCGCAAAAGAAAACCAGCCGGACGATAACGCCCGGCTGGCCCGTTTCAAAGATGATTTCGCTTAGTGGGTGACGAGCCCACCATCACGGCGCAGTTCGTTGCCGCGGAGCAGGAAGAAAAGCGCGCCTACCAGCAACAACACTTGGAACTGGTTGAACATGAAGATGTCGAAGATCGGCGCGTAATAGACCACCACGATGACGCTGGCCACGATGAGCGCCATGACGCCTGCGCTGGCGCGGGTGAGCAGATCACCCCAACGGTTCATCATGAAGCCGCCAACGATGAGGCCAACACCAGCGGCGACTTCACCAACCGCGGCAAGGACCCACATGAAATATGGGACGCCAAACGACACAGCATCGTCAGCGAGGAGGGGGAATTTAATATATCCCTGGTTGATGATGTAAGCCGCCACGGGAAGGCGGATGAGCCAATGGGCGTAGGATACGGCCGGAATGCGGGCGGTATAGGACTGGAGACTGGCAACTGCAGACATGGGATCTCTCTTCTCAAAGTTTGCTGTCCACCGGTTCACGGTTCAGACAAGTTTGGGGTTGGCTGCATTTCGCAGTTATTGTGGTAACGCGGCCAGCGGCTATCGGATCAACCAAGTGCATATATGTCGCACTATTTATGCCGTATACTTTAGAATGGCTCTATACTGGGAAGAGGAAGCGGTCATCATGTCAAACAAAGTTGACGATCAGTCTGTATCAAGTCTTGGCGCGTTTTCCGTGTCCCTGGCGGTCAAGGACCTTGCGGCATCACGCGATTTCTACACCAAGCTCGGTTTTCAAGTCATGGGAGATTATTCAGAGCAGGGCTGGATGATGCTCAAAAACGGCCCCCACATCATCGGCCTCTTCCAGGGCATGTTCGAGCGCAACATGCTGACCTTCAACCCCGGCTGGGACCAGAACGCGAAGGAGGTGAACCCCTTCACCGACGTGCTAGAGATCAGGGCGAAGGTGGAAGCCGCAGGGCTAGAGGTGAGCCAAGTCACGGGCGGTGAAGAAGGGCCGGGCAGTTTCGTGGTGGTGGACCCGGACGGGAACCCGGTGCTGGTGGACCAGCATCGGTAGGATGCAAAATCACCACCTCGTCACCCTCGGGCCTGACCCGAGGGTCCACCTATCTGCGATGCGTCACCAGAGCTCCGGATATAAATCCACCCAATGCGGGTTCATCGCTTCGATCAACTCCACCTTCCAAGCCCGCAAATACCGCTTAATCGACTTCTCTCGCTGGATCGCATCGCGAATGTCGTCATGCTCCTCATACCAGACGAGCAACTCGCAGCCATATTTCCGCGTAAACTCTGACCCACCGCCCTCCCGATGTTCGAAAGCACGCCGGGCAATGTCATTCGTCACGCCCGTATATATCGTTCCATTTGGCTTGTTGGCGACGATGTAGACATAGCCCGTCATACTGGGATGCTGGGTGAAGGTGGATCCTCGGGTCAAGCCCGAGGATGACGGATTGGGCATGAGGCTCCTAAATCCTACCAACTCGTCACCCTCGGCCTTGAGCCGAGGGTCTACCTTTCAAGCCGCTGCGTACTCCACAACGCTCGCCGCTTCAGGCACTGGCAGCCCGTCTTCGCGCAGCCCTTCAATGTGAAACCGAATAGCCTCACCTATCTCGCGCTTTGCTTCTTCCACGCTTGCGCCGGTTGCCACGCACCCAGGCAAGTCTGGCACGTAGGCGGAATAGTTGTTTTCTACTTTTTCGATCACCACGGCGTAGCGCATCCTAGTTCTCCTTCAGACCAGCTTGCTTCAATATAGAATTGAACGTGCCGGGTGCCAAATCGGCGGAGGGCTTGTCCGCGATGGTTACGCGGCCCGGTTTGTCGGGATGCTTGAACTGCCGGTGGCTGCCGCGCGTTGCGACAACAAACCAGCCATCCGCCTCAATGAGACGAATGGCTTCTTTGACTTTGATGCCTTTTGGCATCGAACTTCAGCTTACGAACACCCGCTAGTTGCCCCACAAGTATCGCACTTTAGACAAGTGCCATTACGCACCATGGTGAAGTTGCCGCATTCGCCGCAGTTTTCGCCTTCATAACCCTTCATGCGGGCTTCGGCGCGGCGTTGTTCCATCTGCTTGAAGCTGGTCACTTCTGCTTCCGGTGCGGCTTTGACTTCCACTGGCTGCTCGTAATTGCGGTCGAAGGCGGTGTCGCCTTCTGGCGCGAGGGCTTCCACGGCGGCGGTGGCCACGGCGTGGACGGCTGAACCGCCGCCGGAAGTCGAGATTGCGGTCACGTTGCTCTTGCCGGCATCGCCCCGCGGTCCAGGAACCGTGCTGACAAGCGTTGGCTTGGCGCCGCGGGTGAGGCCGGAAGAATAGGTTTCCGCTTTGCCGTCCGCAACCGATTTGCCCAGGCTCGTGGCCGAGAAGTTGGACTGGTCCACATGGGCCAGATCGTGGCGGCCGAGGTAGGAGATCGCCAGCTCGCGGAACACATAGTCCATCAGGGACGTGGCGTTCTTGATGGCGTCATTGCCCGTCACCATGCCTGCAGGTTCGAAGCGGGTGAAGGTGAAGGCGTCGACATATTCCTCCAGCGGCACACCGTATTGCAGGCCCAGCGACACGGAGATGGCGAAATTGTTCATCATCGCGCGGAAGGCCGAGCCTTCCTTGTTCATGTCGATGAAGATTTCGCCCAGACGGCCATCATCATACTCACCGGTGCGCAGGAAGATCGTGTGGCCGCCGATGGAGGCCTTTTGCGTGTAGCCCTTGCGACGGGCGGGCAGGCGCTGCTGCTCCCCAGCGGTGCGGGCCACTTCCACAATCTTCTCGACAACCTTTTCGGTCATCTTCTCGGCCACCTTGGCCACCTGCGCTGCCTGCGGCATCGCGGCCAGCTCTTCGGCGGCATCCTCATCTTCATCGTCCTCAATCAGGGCTGCATTGAGCGGCTGGCTGAGCTTGGAGCCATCGCGATAAAGCGCGTTGGCTTTGAGGCCGAGCTTCCAGGACAGAAGGTAGGCGGCGGAGCAATCTTCGACGGTGGCCTCGTTGGGCATGTTGATCGTCTTGGAGATTGCACCAGAGATGAACGGCTGGGCCGCGGCCATCATGCGAATGTGGCTTTCGGTGCCCAGGTAACGCTTGCCGAGGCGGCCGCACGGGTTGGCGCAGTCGAACACGGGCAGGTGCTCATCCTTCAGG
>JBCDIB010000183.1:0-5371 GCA_038749385.1 Pseudomonadota bacterium
ATGGGCCGCAACCGCGTGGCTACCCTCGACTACGATGCCGAGATTTACGAGATCTATCTCAAGCCCGAATATCAGGGCCTTGGGTTTGGCCGGCGTCTGTTCAAGGCTGCCCGCCAGGCTTTGGCTTCGCAGGGGAAGGGTCGGGTGATTGTTTGGGCTCTCGCGGACAATGATCGCGCCGAGGCCTTCTACACCGGTCTGGGTGGGCGCGCCGTTGCCATGGGCCACGAGACTTTCGACGGCACCCAGCTTGAAAAGTGCGCCTACGCCTGGGGCTAGTTTGACGCGTTGCTCAGCCTTTAGCGCTGTTTTTTGCAAAGTTTATCGATAGCCCATCCGGAGCAAATTCGCTCTGAGCACGTTGTCTGATTGCACGGCGTCCGGCACCGTGCATAATCTGTCTTTAAAATCAAAAAAGAGAGCGCATGGCCGCACGGCCGTATGGAAGTGCAGACAATGTACGCAGGCGCTGCTGAGAAAGGCCCGCTAAGTCCCCATGGCGAACCAAGACGACAAAAAACCTGGCGCTAAAGGCACACCCAACGCCGGTGCAAAAACTGACCGTAGCGCGCCCAAGCGCAAACCTGTGACCATTGAGGGTAAGGCGGAAGCGACTGGCACGCCAAAGACAACATCGTCTCCTAATTCAGGTCCCAAGGCGGATGCAAAGCCTGCTGCGAAGCCTGGAACGAGCGTTCCACCAACGAAAGCTGCAACCGCCCCGGCGAAAGATGTGAAGGCTGACGGCAAACAGAATGCGAACCTCGGCCGCGCCGGTGCTGATGCCAAAACCGAATCCGTGTCAACGGCACCAAAGGCGGCAGACAAAAATTCCGAAAGCAAAAAGCCGGATGATAAAAAATCCGGCGGCCTTGGCGCAGGTCTGATCGGCGGTTTGGCCGGTGGCGCTTTGGTGGCATTGCTGGCTGGGGGTTGGAGCCTGGTGGCCGGCAATGGTGGCACGGCAAATCTCGATGAACTGCGCGCACAAAACGCGGCCCTGGTGGAGCGGTTGGCTCAAGTGGAAGCCACACAAGCCGATATGGGCGATGCGGACCCCAGTGCCGAATTAATTGAGCGCGTAAACGCGTTAAGTGCCCAGGTGCAGGCGCTGCCCGCCCAGGCTGGTGAAGCTCTTGACCTGACGCCCGTCACTGATCGCCTGGCAGAACTGGAAAGCGGGCTTCAGCAAGCCCAGTCAAGCGCTCAGTCAGCGGTGCAAACAGCATCCGCTCTGCAGTCGCAGGTGGAAGGCGGCGGTTCGGGTGATGCGCCGGCGCTGGCCGCACAGTCAGCACGTCTGGACGAACTGAGCGACACGGTGAGCATTCTCAGCGGTCAACTGGATGAAATGGCCGGTGCTGCAACCAATGCTGCCGATCTGTCCGAGCCGGTGGATCTGTCGCCGGTAACTTCACAGATCGAAAGTCTGTCAGCGGAATTGGCCGAGGCGAAAGCTTCGATGCAGGCAATGGCTGAAACCATAAGCGGTAATTCCAGTGGTGTCGAAAGTGTTCAAACACGGCTTTCGGGCCTGGCAGACATGGTAGCCTCTTTGTCCTCAGCTATGGATGATGCGCAGGCCAGCCTTGCCTCCCGGGGTGACGAGCAGCAGGTGGCCCGGGCAGCTTTGGCCGCGGCAACGCTGGCGGCCACAATTGATGGCGGAAAGCCATTCGTTGCGGAACTGGACAATTTTGCAGCCGTCACCGCTGGCAGCGATGCTCTCGCTGGTGGCGCGCAATCGGCTGAAGTGCTGCGGCCATTCGCAGATGCAGGTGTGCCAACTGTGGCGACCTTGCAGGGGGAATGGCCGGCGGTGGCGCAATCCATCCTCGATGCTGTGCGGCCTGCGCCCGAGGGTGTGGGAGACAAACTCGTGTCCAATTTGCGCGGGCTGGTATCGGTCCGTCCTGCCGGCGATGTGGGGGGTGATGGCCCCCGCGCCGTGGTGGGTCGCATGACGGCTGCGCTGGATGAAGCGCAACTGGAACGCTTCCAATCCTTGCAAGCCGAACTGCCCGAAGCCGGCCAAGCTGCCAGCGCTGATTTTGCCCGCCGCGTGGCCGCCCGCAACGAGGCCAACAGCCTGCTGACCAGCGTTCTGTCCGGCGGAGCTGATGATACATCTTCTGAAGGTACTGCCCAATGATCCGTCTAGTTCTGTTTCTCATTGTCCTGATCGCGCTGGGCCTTGGCTTTAGCTGGCTGGCGGATAGGCCGGGGCAGGTGGCTGTTACCTGGCAGGGGGACATTTATCAGTTTGATCTGATCGTCATGGCCGTGGCCGTGGTCGCGCTGATCGTGGCCGTGATGGTCACATGGGCCATCATCCGCACCATTCTCGACAGCCCCTATATTATGCAGAACTTCATGCGCCGCCGCAGCCGCGAGCAGGGGTACAAAGCCCTCTCCAACGGCTTCATCGCAGCCGGTTCCGGGGACGCGGAAACGGCGCGCCGCATGGCCGCGCGGGCGGACCGCATGCTGTCCAAGGAGCCATTGACGACTTTGCTAAAAGCACAGACGGCGCTGCTTGAAGACCGTCATGAGGACGCCAAAGAGCGCTTCAGCGATATGTTGGACGACGAAAAAACCCGCCTGTTGGGCCTGCGTGGTCTCTATCTCGAGGCGTCCCGCGACGATGATGGTCTTGCGGCCCGTAGATTTGCCAACAAAGCCGCCGAGATCGAGCCCCGCCTTGGCTGGGCAGGCAAGGCACGGCAGGATTTTGCTGCCACGTCCGGGGAGTGGGAAGACGCGTTGGCAGCCCTGGATGCCAACAAAACCAACCGCATCACCGACAAGGACACTTACAAGCGCCAGCGCGCTGTCTTGCTGACGGCCCATGCCATGAGCCTGGAACTGTCGGAGCCAAAGACGGCCAAGAAAGAGACGAAGGAGGCGCTGAAACTCGCGCCATCCCTGGTGCCTGCCAGCCTTGTCGAGGCCCGGGTGCTGACCCGTATGGGGGACATTCGGCAGGCGTCCAAAGTGCTTGAGGCCCAATGGAAACTGAGCCCTCACCCCGAAGTGGCAGATGCTTATGTTCATGTGCGCCCCGGCGACAGCGCCGTTGACCGTATGACCCGTGCGCGGTCTCTTGAAAAATTACGGCCCAACCACCCCGAAAGTCAGTTCACCATCGCACGGGCGGCGTTGGAGGCTAAAGACTATGAAATTGCCCGCGAGGCCGCGTCTGCCCTTATTCGTTCGCGCCCAACGGAGCGTGCTTTCCTGCTAATGGCTGATATTGAAGATGCGGAATTTGGCGATGATGGCCGCATTCGCGAGTGGCTGTCCCGCGCCGTACACGCGCCGCGCGACGAGGCGTGGGTTGCCGACGGCGAAGTGCTGGACGAATGGTCACCCGTGTCGCCTAAGACCGGTGAACTGGATGCCTTCGAATGGAAGGTGCCACCAAATGTGGCTGAAACTGACAAGGTGTTGGCTGTGGACTGGGCTTCCCACGACGAGGACGTAGCCCGCCGCCGCACGATGCTGGCTGCGCCAAGTGCCACCACCACGGGTGTCGCCGCCACAAGTAAGATGGAAGATGCGCAGGAAGTGAAACCGGTGTCTGATGACGACCGTGTGGTGGAACTGTCCCCTTCCGACGCCCATGCCATGCGGAGCAATCTCGACGCCCGCAAGGCACAGGCGCAGGCCCGATTGTCGGAGCCTGAAACGGCTGAAGTGATCTCCAAACCAACCCCCGTGGTGGCGAAGGAAAACCCCGACATACTTCGCGCAAAGCTGGCCGTGGTGGGCACCGCGACGGCGGCAACAGAGGCGGCTGTGGAGGCTGCGCCCGAAGAGACTAAACCGGCGAATAAGCCGGTTGTCACAGAAGAGGCGGCAGAGAAAGAGGTGGTCGCGCAGGACGCATCTAAAACTCTCTCTGGCAATGATAGCGACAAGCCCCAGCCTGTCGGCACGACGGCCAAGGTGGCCGGAGATGACCCTGACCCGAACACGGCCCACGTGTCTCATCCGGGGGCGTCTGAGCCACGCACACGGTCGGACGATGAACGCTTTATCGAGCAACGCCCTGATGATCCTGGTGTGCGCCCCGGCGCGGAACCGGCGAAAGGTGGTTTCCGCCTGTTCAACTAGTCGGCGGTCTGTTTGGCCGCGTAAAGGCGTCGGAACACAAAGGGAGTGAGGTAGTTCGGCACCTGATAGCAGGCGATGAATAATAGCATTGGCTCCATGACAGACAGAGGCAATGCGGTAAGGAACAGCGCGAAATTACGGTTGCCGTTGACCGCCGCAAATGTCGCTCGCTCCGCGCGGTGGCGGCTCACAAACCCGCTGGCCCACCACGCGGTAAGTTGAAGTGAAATATTGACTGAAAAGGCCAGCGCCAGCGTGCCCGCAAGTTGGGCCGGGCGTTCCGCAAGGGCTGCGCCCATGGGCGCCATGAGGCCGATCACCACAATTGCCAAAAAAATTGCCGCCCAACCTTCTGTCCAGGCCGAGGCTGTCTGGTTCAGCTCTTTCAAGATCGAAAGCCGAAGGGCAAAGGCCAGCCCGGGGGCGAGTACCACCACACCCAGAAGGCGCAGCACGGCGGCGAAGATAGCGGCTGGTTCGCCAAAGCTGTTCATGCCTGCCGCGCTTGCGGCACTGAACACAATCCAGGCGGTGGCGGGCACCAGCAACGTGCCGACAAGCAGCAACCGCAATGCGTGGGATGTATCCATGCCCATGATGGCGAGGAAGTGGGGAACCACGGTCACGCTGGATGCAGCGAGCAAAAGAATGAGCGGGCTGAGGTAGGTGTGCGGCACATGCAAAGCGAGACCCGCGCCCAGAACGGCCAGCGGCACGAGAATCTGCAACGTCAGCACTGCAAGTGATGTGCGGCGCAGGTCGTGCGCCGTCCCGGCCGCCGCTTTTGGGCCCGTGCGCAGGCATGCCAGGAACAACAGCAACGCAATGGCTGTGCCCACAAAAGGCAGCAAAGCCTCCGCCACCGGCCGCACGAAGCCACCAACCAAAAGACCGCCTATCAGAAACCAGCGCGCGTGGGCGGCGCACCATGCGAGGAGGCGGGTCACGTCACATCATGCCCGGACATTATGCCCGGGCGCGCAGATTGTCTGGCAGCCATGTCGCGATTTCGGGGAAAGCGATGAGCAGGAACGCCATCACCACCATGATGAGGAACATGGGGAGCGCCGCTTTGGCGATGTAGCCCATATCGTGGCCGGTCAACCCTTGCATTACGAAAAGGTTGAACCCGATGGGTGGCGTAATCTGCGCCATCTCGATGACCACCGTGACGAAAATGCCGAACCATATGACGTCGATGCCTGCTTCACGGATCATGGGCTCCACGATGGCCATGGTGAGAACCACCGCCGAG
>JBCDIB010000184.1:0-5328 GCA_038749385.1 Pseudomonadota bacterium
AGGCTTGCGTCTTCCATGGCTCAATCCCAACGCTCCATCACGGTTGGCGCAAGCCTAGTATCAAGTTCTGACTCAACTCCTTACTTAAAGCGCGATGATCCAACCAAGGTTACTGAAGTCTGAGCGCCGCAAGCACAGCTGACTGGCGGGTGTGAGGCGGCAAAACGCAGTCCAGCTACGAAGGCTTGGGGTAGAGCCTGGCCTGCACCTTCGGATCGGGCATGGCGCACATATCGGCGCGGCCAAACCACCGATGGCGGTTGCGGGCGACAGTGTAGTAGGCCCAATCGCGCACCGGCTTGGGAATGATCCACCCCAATGACAGAACGCGCCAGATACCGCCAAGGCGCTGGGCCGCGCGAATGACGGCGTCGGACGAAGAAAAGGCCACGCCACGATCCACGAACAACCAAGAGGTCGGGTCGTCCGGATTCAGCCCGTAATGGACGAGGAGCGCGCGGCCAAGGTCAGATTGCATGGTGATAATGCGAAACTCTTCCGACGCATCGTAATGGGCAATCCAACGCGCACCCTTCGCGCAAATCGCACAATGGGCATCCATGACCGAAAAGGCGCTGAAGTTGGGAAAATCGGGCACAGCCGGATTGGCGGTGTGATCAAATGCGTTTTCGGAAAGGGGTTTGCCTGCCAGCGTCAGAGCCACCCTTGCAATTCGCGCATCACAACTTGGCGGATCACTTCCATGCCTTCCTCGGAATCGTTGAGGCACGGGATATGGCTGAAGTGTTCGCCGCCATGCTCTTCGAAAATTTCATGGGCCTCACCGGCAATTTCTTCCAGCGTCTCCAGACAATCTGCGGAGAAGCCGGGGGTGATGACCGCCAGCCGCCTCATGCCATTAGCTGCGAGGCTTTCCACCGTCTTGTCGGTATAGGGCTGCAGCCATTCCTGCGGGCCAAACCGACTTTGGAAAGTGGTCATGATGCGATCTTTCTCCCACCCCAAGCGCTCCAACAGCAGCCGCGTGGTTTTGTGACACTGGCAATGATAGGGGTCGCCCTTCATGTGGTAGCTTTTGGGCACGCCATGATAGCTGGCCATAATGAGCTCCGGCTCCCAATCGAGGGACGCAAGATGCTTTTCGATGGAGACGGCTAAGGCGTCTATATAGGCGGGGTCGTCGTGCCAGGATGGAGCCGTGCGAACAGCCGGTTGCCAGCGCATCTGCGCCAGCGCTTCAAACGCTTTATCGTTGACGGTTGCGGTCGTTGCGGCCGCATATTGCGGGTAAAGCGGCACGATCAAAATCTTGTCACAGCCGCGATCGGCCATCGCTTCCATCTTGCTCTTCATGGAAGGGTTGCCGTAGCGCATGGCGTAATCAACGGCGACCGTTCGGCCATCGAACGCCTCAAGGCCGTCGATCATTTCGGACAGCTTTTCAGACTGGCTGCGCGTGAAGGTCAGCAGCGGGCCCTCGTCTTTTTCTGTGTTCCACACCTCTTCATAGGCCTTGCCGGACTTTTGGGGGCGAGTTTGCAGAATGATACCATTGAGGATCGCCCACCACACCGGGCGCGGCGCCTCGATCACCCGGCGGTCGGACAGAAATTCTTTCAGATAACGACGCATCGGCCAGTAGGACGTGCCATCTGGCGTTCCCAAATTCACCAGCAAGACACCTATTTTGGGCGCTTTGACCTGCGGATGGCCTTCAGGCAGTGGGCCGGTGGGGCGCGTCGTGTCGTCCTTAAGGCTGGCGGGGCCGTGGCCGATTTCGGCGATAAAGGCGTCGGCTTTGCTGTGGACGTTCATGGCTCACTCCGGCACGCAAAAAGTCAATTCAGGGGGGCGCTTTTTGTTAATACGCCAAATAACCCTGTTTAGACCTATTTCAAACTGAGAGAGCGCCGCACCCGCCGATATTTTGGATCTACGGCTACACACATAAAGACGCTCCCCGCACCAAGCTGGTGGGGGAGCGTCGATCTTTGAGGTCAGTGGTGAGCCTATTTCACCGTGATGCGGCCATCTGTGTAGGGGGCGTAGTCGCCATCCTGCGCAGTGATGTAATCCGCCACAACCTGCTCAAGGCCGGGGCCGAAGTCATAGGCGTTCATACCGTTGGTCTCGAACACATCGTAGCCGTCACCGCCGCCACGCATATAGTTGTTGGAGACCACGCCATATGTGGCATCCATGTCGATTGGCGCATCGCCTACCATGACATCGGAGATGCGGCTGCCTGGCTCGGCGGCCGCGTCAAATGTGTATTTCAGGCCGGACACTTGAGGGAAACGGCCCGCACCATCAGCGATGCGTGACACACCATTTTCCAAAGCCGCAATGACATCAGAACCTTTAAGCTCGAATGTCGCCAGCGTGTTCTGGAACGGCAGAACCGTCAGCACTTCGCCCATGGTGATCTCACCCGCATCAATGGAGGCGCGCAGGCCGCCACCATTTTGGATGGCAATCTGAACACCCTGATCCTTGGTACGGTCCAGCATCGCATCGGCCACAAGGTTGCCCATGGAGCATTCCATGGCACGGCAGACCGCGCGGTCGCCCTCGATGACATCGGTGGCACCGCCAACGACTTGCTTCTTCAGCTCTTCGATGGGCGCAGCTTTTTCGGCGATGTAGGACACCATGTCAGCGTCTTCCGGGACCAGTGCACCCAGGAGCCATGGCTTGCCCTCAGCCTCCACAACGTCGCCATTATCGTCGAATTCGATGGTCAGCTCACCGAGATATTTTGAGTAGGCGTAGGCCTGCACGATCTGCGTCGGCTTACCATTGGGGGCTTCTACGACAGTCGGGTAGTCGTCGCCTTCCAGCAGCGTGTGGGAATGACCGCCCACAATGACGTCGATGCCATCGACGGCAGCTGCGATTTCCTTGTCGCGGTTCAGACCCACATGGCTCAGAACAACGATCTTATTCACGCCATCAGCCTCCAGCTGGCCGACCAGCTTTGTGATGATGTCCTCGGATTTGATGAAGGGAACATTGTCACCCGGCGACGATGTTTCGGCGGTGTCTTCGGCCAAAACGCCGATGATACCGATTTTCTCGCCACCCTTCTCCACCACAATGTGGCTTTCGATCTTGCCATCAAGAAGCGGCTCGTCAGCAAGGTTGGTGTTGGCGAACAGGAGCGGAGTTTCAACTGCGTCGGCAAATTTGGCCAAAGCCTCCGGGCCATCGTCAAATTCATGGTTGCCCACGGCCATGGCGTCGAATGCGATGCGGTTGACAACTTCCGCGGCCACTTCACCCTTGTAGGTGGAATAAAAAAGCGATCCCTGAAACTGGTCGCCCGCGTCCAGCACCAGGACGTTGTTGCCGGCAGCTTCCAGCGCGCCGCGGCGGGTGTCGATGGCCGTTTTCACGCGGGCGGCACCACCAAAGCACTTGCCCTCGGCATTGTCGGAGGGGCGGCAGGTGCTGTCGAACCGGTTGATCGGCTCGATGCGGCTGTGCATGTCGTTGATGTGCAGGATGGTGAGCTTGTACTCAGCGGCGGCGGGTGTTGCAGCCAGCACGACTGTGGCTGCGCCTGCGGCGAGTAGAGATTTGAGCATGTTCACGGGGGAGGCCTCCTGGAAGTTAAAGCGCTGACCGTCTCAGCGGTGAGCACCAGATGCCTTCTAGACAATACGCAAATGTGACGGTTCGCAAGCGCACTGTCATAAAACTGCCGCACATAAAAAAGGCGGGTCTGAAAACCCGCCTTTATTCAGCTTACTGCCCCATCCATCAGCTCAGAAGGTTCGGCACAATCGTCACGATGCTCGGGAAGAAATAGAGGATTGCCAGACCTATCACCTGAATGATCACAAACGGTATGGCACCTCGATAGATGTGTCCCGTGGTGATCCCGGCGGGGGCGACGCCCCGCAGGTAGAACAGCGCAAACCCGAATGGCGGCGTGAGAAACGATGTCTGCAAATTGATAGCGATCATGATCGTGACCCAAGCCGGGTTCAACTCGCCACCATAAATCACGGGGCCAACGATGGGCACCACGATGTAGATGATCTCCAGGAAGTCGAGCACGAAGCCAAGGACAAACAAGATCAGCATGACCAGCAGGAACACCTGCAACTCATTGTCGAACGACCGCAGGAAATCCTGAATGTAATGCTCACCACCAAATGAGATCAGTACCAGATTGAGGATCTGGCTTCCGATCAAAATGGTGAACACCATCGAAGTGACCTTTGCTGTTTCCCGCACCACCGGTGTCAGCACATCGCCGCGGAACAACACCCAGCAGCTGAACAACAAACCGAAAAATGCGAAATGGTAGGCCAGTTGAGCGACGATGTAGGCGATCCAGTCTTCCAGCGGCACCGCTTCGCGCGTAATGCGCAGGTCAAAATTGACGCCCACCAGGATCATGATGACGAGGGCAAAGCTGGCCCAGATCACGATCTTCGCAGCGCCATTCTCTTCCTTAAGCTTGCGGTAGGCCGCCAGCATGATGGCACCGGCGGCGCCCAGGGCCGCGGCGGGCGTGGGGTTGGTGATGCCCCCCAGGATGGAGCCTAGCACCGCGATAATCAAAATAAGCGGTGGGAAGACCACCCGCACCAATTCGTTCTGTGACAAACGACCAACCGCCGGACGCAAACCCAAATATGCGATGATGGCGGGCACGGCCAGAATGATCACCATGGTGCCCGGGCCCGTAAGCGGGCCGATGAACAGAAGATCGAACAACACCATGAGCGCCAAGCCCGCGGCACCAATGGCCAGCGGCACGGACGAAAGCTGGGGCGCAACGCCCATGGCGAGCGCGAGGGTGAGACCCAGCAGCACAACCAGCGTAATAAGGCCGAGGCCTATCGGTGCGATGCCCTCAACGGCGGCGGCCTGTTCTTCCTCGCTAAGTTCCTCGGCCTGCGTTGTACCACCGGCCGCGGCAATCGCCTCACGCTCTGCAACGGCCGTATCCCACGCCTCCTGCCCGTGGAGCTCAATCATCGAAGCCTGACAGGTCGGCGACACATTGGTGCGCAGGCTGGGGCTGGAACTGGCCTCGGAATTGATCGAGAAATCCACAGTCTGCGAACCGACAAGACCCGCATTCATCCCCAGGCCAACAGCAACCACGAGGAAAGTTGGCACAGCCAGGAACCACAAAAGCCCATGGTTGCGGCCGATGGGTGCTGAAGTGCCCTCGCCCAACTGCACGGCAGGTGCCTTGTGCGGGTAGAGCATCGCGTAACCGAAAGCGTAGGCGCCATACAGGAACGCCAGGAAGATGCCGGGCAACAGAGCCGCCTGAAACAGTGTACCAACCGAAAGAACCGCAGGCTCACCCAGATAGGTTAGCGCGTCGGTACAGCCTGCAAGCTG
>JBCDIB010000185.1:0-5321 GCA_038749385.1 Pseudomonadota bacterium
CATTGCGAGGGTTGGCAAAGGCCTGCCCACCTGCCGCCAACTGCCGCTCATTGAGAGCCGCAAAATCTGCATGGGACATGTACACTTCGCCGCGCACCATTCCCGATGTGCCCCAGGTGCTGCATGGCGATTTACCGGATGTGGCTGAGGTGCGCGGCGAAGTGTACATGTCCCATGCCGATTTTGCGGCTCTCAATGAGCGGCAGGCGGCGGCAGGTGGGCAGGCTTTTGCCAACCCTCGCAATGCTGCAGCCGGCAGTTTGCGACAGCTTGACTCATCCATCACGGCCCGTCGGCCGCTTCGCTATTTTGCCTACGCTTGGGGTGAAATGTCCGCCCTGCCTGCAGATACCCAAATGGGTATGCTGGATGCGTTCGAGAGATGGGGTTTTCGCACCAATCCGCTCACTAAACGTTTTGAGACGATTGCCGGTCTTATCGCCCATTACAATGAAATAGCGACGGATAGGGCGACGCTGGGCTACGACATTGACGGCGTTGTTTACAAGGTTGACGATCTGGCGCTGCAGTCCCGTTTGGGGGCGCGGTCCAACTCTCCGCGCTGGGCTGTGGCGCACAAGTTTGCCGCTGAACTTGCGACCACCATATTGCGCGACATCGAAATTCAGGTTGGCCGGACTGGAGCGCTTAGCCCTGTGGCGCGGCTGGAGCCGGTGACCGTGGGGGGCGTCGTGGTCTCCAACGCCACGCTGCACAATGAAGACTACATCGCTGGTATCGGCAATGATGGCGAGCAGATACGTGACGGCAAAGATCTGCGGATCGGCGACACGGTAACGGTGTATCGTGCCGGGGATGTGATCCCCAAAGTGTTGGACGTCGATCTGAGCAAACGGCCTGCGGATGCAACGCCATTTGTGTTCCCGACGAGGTGTCCGATCTGCGGTTCACAGGCAACACGGGAAGAGCGCGTGGACAGCAAGGGCCGCCCGACCGGACGTATAGACAGCGTTCGGCGTTGCACCGGCGGAATGGTGTGTGCGGCGCAGGTGGTGGAGCAATTGAAGCATTTTGTGAGCCGCAAAGCCTTCGACATTGACGGGCTAGGCGACAAGCAGATTGAGGCGTTCCATGCCGACGGGTTGATCAAAAACTCGGCTGAGATCTTCACCCTTCGGGCCCGTGATGAGGCATCACCTCTCAAGAAGCTGAAGAACCGGGAAGGCTGGGGCGAGACCAGTGCCCTTAAACTGTTCGACGCAATCGATGATCGGCGCAATTTAGATCTCTACAGGTTCATATTTGGCCTTGGGATCCGTCATGTTGGTGAGCAGACGGCCAAGGATCTCGCGCGCCATTTTATCAGCGCCAACGCATTCATGAAGGCGATGAAAGCGATTGCCGATGGTGATGAGGAAATGCTCGCCGAAACCGGGAATATCGATGGCATTGGCGGTACGGTGGTAAGGGCGCTGACGGCGTTTTTCTCAGCTCACCAGAATATGCAGGTTGTCGCCGCACTTCTGGAACAAACACAACCGCAGGATCATGAGGTCGTGGCATCGGAAAGCCCCGTGGCTGGCAAGACGGTTGTGTTCACCGGTTCGCTGGAACGGATGACGCGGGACGAAGCCAAGGCAATGGCAGAGCGACTGGGTGCGAAGGTTGCCGGTTCTGTTTCGGCCAAGACCGATCTTTTGGTGGCCGGGCCCGGGGCGGGTTCGAAGTTGAAGAAGGCCGAAGGCTTGGGCATTGAGACAGTTGATGAAGATGGATGGTTTCAGCTGATCGGACGCGAAGGGTGAGCGACCTCTCAGTCCCTGCCGAAAGCGAATTGATTGGCTTTCGCAACGGCGTTTCGGAGGTGCTGCCATTCATGCTCACAGTATTGCCATTCGGCATCGTGGTAGGTGCTTTGGCCGCCAAAGCAGACTGGCCTTTATCCGCCGCATTGTTGCAGAGCGCGCTTTTCTTCGCCGGTGCCAGCCAGGTTGTGACACTTGAGCTGTTTGGTGAGGGGCAGCCGGTATGGGTGATCGCACTGGCCGTGTTTGCCGTCAATTTTCGCATGGTGCTCTATTCCGCTGCCATCGGTCGCAAGCTTGAGCCTATGCCTGCCCCGCGGGTGATGGGCGTGCTTTATCTGCTTCAAGACATCAGTTTTGTGATGGGCCTTAAGCGTGCGGAGAAGCAGCGGCTCACCTTTGGCTACGCCATGGGAAACTCTCTGGTGCTCTATGCAGTTTGGCTGGGCGGCACTGCCATCGGCGTTGTGTTCGGCAATTTTATCGAGAACCCGGACGCTGTTGGTTTGGACATGCTGGTTCCGATTTATTTTCTGCTATTGGCCTTGGGTTTTCGTTCAAAGCCAAACTCGATCTGGGTTTTCACGTCTAGCGCGCTGGCGGCGACATTTGCTTATATTGTGTTCGGTTCACCCTACCATATAGCGGCGGGCGGGTTGTGCGGCATGGCCTGTGCCGCACTTCTGGCAAAACCCAAACCCGAAGCTGAGGCGGCGGGGCGAACCGGTGCTTGAAGCGGAGTTGGCCCTTTATCTCGTTATTTTGGTGGGTGGTGCCGTTACATTGGCAAATCGGCTTGCCGGGCACTATGTGTTGCGGCGTTTTGAGCCTATCCCATACCGCGTGGAAGCTGCGCTGGAAGCCGTGCCAGTGGCTGTCATCACCGCCATCGTTTTGCCCGCCGCCGTGGATGGCGGCTGGATGGAACGACTGACACTGCTCGTGGCCATCGTGTTGGGCACGCGCTTCACCTTTTTGGTGGCAGGCGGGTTGGCCCTCGGTTTTCTTGTGTCGCTCAGGTTGGTTTTCGGCTGATCAACGCAATATCGGCGCAGTGGCGCGCTCCAGCCATGTACGGCATTCCTCCGTCACCAGTGGTGCCAACTCCGCCTCCACGCGTGCATGATAATCGTTCAGCCACATGATCTCTGTGTCGTCCAGCAGATCCACCATGATGCAACGCCGGTCAATTGGGCACAGGGTCAACGTTTCAAACCATAGCATTGGCTTGTCACCGCCCTCTATCGGGTCCGGGCCGCAGGCCAGTTCCAGATTTTCAATGCGAATACCAAACGCGCCTTCCTTGTAATAGCCAGGCTCGTTTGAGGTGATCATCCCGCTTTTGATCTCCACATCGCCCCGGGGTGAAATGCTCTGCGGGCCTTCATGTACCGACATATAGGCGCCCACGCCGTGGCCCGTGCCATGGCCGAAATCGAGGCCGGCATCCCAAAGAGCACGGCGGGCAAACGGATCCATGGCCTGACCCTTTGTGCCTTCGGGAAACCGCAGCGACTGCACGGCGATATGCCCTTTCAACACGCGAGTGAAGCGGTCACGCCTTTCGTCATCCACCGCACCGATGGCTACAGTGCGGGTGATGTCAGTGGTGCCGTCCTGATATTGTGCGCCTGAGTCCACCAGATAGAGCGATTGCGGTTCGATGGTGCGATTACTTGTTTCGTTGACGCGGTAGTGGGGCAGCGCGGCGTTGGGTCCAGCGGCTGAGATGGTCTCGAAGGCGATGTCCAGCAAAGGCATGTTGAAGCGCTCGCCGGTTTCACGACGTATATTTTCGAGCTTCTGCGCCGCGTCGATTTCTGTCAGCGAGCCGGGGGGTTGTTCGTCCAGCCAACAAAGAAACGCCACCATGGCCGCGCCATCGCGGCGGTGAGCTTCGGTCATGCCGGCTATTTCAACCTGGTTTTTCTTTGCCCGGCGGGCGATCACCGGATCGGTGGCTTCTCCCAACCTAACACCGGTGCTTTCCATCGCCTCGTAGAGAGCAAACGCTGTGCTGCCAGGCGAATAAAGCAGCTTGCCGCCCGCATTTTCGATTTTGTTCGCCGCATGGGTTACCGACGCCAGTAGCGACGAAACGGGTTGAAGGTCAGCCAATTGGGTGAGGTATGCCTGGGCCTCAATGTTCAGCTTGCTGCGCTTGATAAAGAGTTCCGGGTCGCGCTTGGCATGCACTATTGCCCAGCTCAACGACAAAGGCGTCCGGGGAATGTCTGACCCGCGAATGTTGAACAGCCAGCAAATTGCAGTTGGATCTGTGAGCAAAAAGGCGGAGCCACCGGCGTCAGCAATGTCGGCTTGCACGGCTCTAATTTTGTCAGCCGCTTTTTCGCCTGCCAGTGCAAGCGGACGTATGCGTACGGGCTCTGCCGGCAGCTCCGGTTGGGTGGCCCACACATCGTCAATCGGGTGCACAGGCAGCGCCTTTGTGGTCATGCCCGTTTTCGTAGCCGTCTTTTCCAACCAGTTGGCCCAGCTTATCGTCGTGGTCCAAGCGTCAAAACCGAAGACTTCCGTTTCCGTCGAATGCTCCGTCAGATAGGTCGTCAGGGCCTCGCGGGTCAGTTCGCCGGTGCTGAAGGCATCTCCATCCACCTGATCGACGGCTTGGAGTGTGTAGCGGCTGTCAACGAAAAGCCGTGCCACCTCACGCCCAACCAGTGCCCAGCCGGCCGAGCCGGTAAAGCCGGTGAGCCATGCCAGACGTTCAGCCCGCGCGGGCAAATATTCGTTTTGGTGCTCATCCGCGTGGAAGACTATCAGCCAATCAATTCCCAGTTCGGCCATGCGGTCGCGCAACTCCATCAACCGGGCGGTGGAGAGGTGAGTTTCGCTTTTGTTGTCATAGCTTTGCAGCATTAAGTGATCTTTCAGCGGGGTAGGGAACAGGCGTGAGGTTAGCCCGCTTAACGGCTTATCTCAAACGCGTTTGTAAGCAATTGGCCACCAGCTGGTTTGCGTCAGGATTAAGGCTCTGGCAATCAGCTGCCCGCCCAGCGCATAGCTCGCTTGCAGAACCAGCCCTCCTCAAAGGCGGTTCTTTCCCCCATATGTTGAGTAACGAAAGAGGAGAATAAAATGTCTGGCAAATCTGGTATCCGCGGTTTCATGAACAACGTCGTTACAGCCCGTCAGCGTCAGGCTGATCGTTTTGTCAACGGCGTCCTGCTGAGCATGGACGATGACACGCTGAAATCTGCTGGCTACGACCGCAGCGAACTGCGCCGCCGCTCTTCCGCGACATTCCCATTCTGATCTCGTCAGAGCGATGATTTGAAAGGCCGGGCTCAGCCCGGCTTTTTTGTGCGCTGCAAAGCTCTGTCAGCCTTGTAGAACGAGGGTCATCCAGCCATCTCGGTAGTGTGTTTTGAGATGGTAAAGTCCCTGGGCGCGGTATGCTGCCAACAGCCAGCCCCGCTGATGCGGCAGCAAGCCCGATAGAATCAAATGGCCACCTTTAGCCAAATTCCACTCCATTGAGGGGGCAAGTGCTGCCAGCGGACCCGCCAGTATGTTGGCGAGTATCAGCGGCGC
>JBCDIB010000186.1:0-5312 GCA_038749385.1 Pseudomonadota bacterium
CGCGGCGGTTGTGCTTGATCGGGACAACGTCCCCTCAGGTTTGCACGACAGCAAAAGGCTGACCGAAACAGCACGGCAGTCTCTGTACCACGACATCCTGGCCACCAGTGCAATATCTGTTGCCCACGCTGCGCCGAACACCATTGACCGGCTCAACATCCGAAACGCCACACTTCAGACGATGGCAAAGGCCGTCCGGACCCTGCCGGTTGTGCCTGACGCAGCGCTCATTGATGGCAATGCACTGCCGGCCAGGGCCAGTATTCCCATGTGGCCTATGGTGAAGGGGGATGGCCGTTCCGCCTCAATCGCAGCGGCTTCCATCGTTGCGAAAACGGTTCGAGACCAATTGATGAAAGAGGCGCACCAATTCTGGCCTCACTACGGCTTTGCCCAACATATGGGCTATCCGACTGGCGCTCACAGAGCGGCATTGGCAGAACACGGCCCCTGTCCCATCCACCGCAAAAGCTTTGCGCCCGTCAGAGCCGCCGTTGAAACCGCGTCACCGAATAGCGACCCATAAAAAAGGGGGCCAGTAGCCCCCTTAAAATCTATCGGTAAGCTGAACAAGTCTCAGTTCATACGCTCTTTCACCTGGGCGATTGATGCCTTTATCAGGTCATCCGCTTTGGCACCGGAAGCGCGGTCTGAGATGATAGACGCCGCAGCGGCCACAGCACGGTCAACCGCAGCGGCTTTCACTTCATTTATGGCATCGAGCTCAGCCTGAGCGATCTTTTGCTCGGCCATGGCTGTGCGCCGCGTAATGAATTCCTGTGTCTTGCGCTCAGCGTCTTCCTGAATGGCTTTAGCTTCACGTTTGGCTGCGGCACGGATGCCTTCAGCCTCTTCTTCAGCCTCGCGGCGCTTCTTCTGGAAGCTTGCAAGAAGCATTTGCGCCTCTTCACGCTGCTGGCGCGCATCATCCAACTGGTCGCGAATATCCTCGGCGCGTTTGTCCAACGCCCCGCCAATGGTTTTGTGGACGCCCAGATAGCCAAGCAAAGCCAGGAAAAGAATAAGACCAACAAGAGCCCAGAACGATGCGTCGAAGCTAAAGCCGGACGCTTCACCGGACGCTGATGCAAGAAAAAGAAGGTGCATGGTCTCAGTTCCCTTCTGTCTGCTTCAGCGCAGCGTTGATCTCGGCCTTGGTGACGCTTCCGCCCACCAAGCTGGCAACAATCGCCTTGGTGGTGTCCTCGGCAATCTGATCGACCTCACCGAGCGCTTTGGTGCGGATGGCTTGAATGCGCGCATCGCTCTCGGTCATTTTCGCGTCCAGCGACGCCTCCGCCTCTGCGCGGCTCGCCGCCGCTTCGGTTGCCGCGGCATCCTTGGCTTCATTGGCAATCTTGGTGGACGCGGCACGCGCATCTGCAAGCTCTTGCTCATATGCCGCTGTGGCCACGTTTGCCTCTTCGCTCAGCCGTGCAACCTCGTCGAGGTCTTGACTGATGCGACGAGCACGATCTTCCAGGATGCCGCCAATACGCGGCAGAGCAACCTTGGACATGACGTAGTAGAGAATGCCAAAGGTGATCACGAGCCAGAATAGCTGCGACACCATATAGGTGGGGTCAAACGGCGGGAAAACTCCCTCCGCTTTTGCATCCGCAGCATCCGCCGCGCTGGCTGCCGTAGCAGTGAATAATCCGGCGTTCAAAAGCACGGGCACTACCTCAAATCGAGAGTATGAGCTTTAAGTTGCCCTCACGCGGCGCTTGAATACCGGCGGGGCATGAGCGGGGGCCAATAGCCCCCACGCTTAGATTTTGATCGTCGAGCCTATTAGGTGACGAAGATCAGGAGCAGAGCGATGAGCAGCGAGAAGATGCCCAGAGCTTCTGTCACAGCGAAGCCGAGGATAAGGCGACCGAACTGACCGTCGGCTGCGGATGGGTTGCGCAGGGCGCCCGCAAGGTAGTTACCGAAGATCTGGCCAAGGCCGATAGCTGCGCCAGCCATGCCAAAGCATGCCAGGCCTGCGCCGAGATAAGCTGCTGCTTGAGCTTCCATGATGTTTCTCCTTTGAGAGATGTATGGGTGGATTAGGTTGAAGTGTTGAGACCTGTGTGCCGCGCTGTCAGCTGCGTGCTCGGTCGGTCCGTATCAGTGGCTCGGGTGCAATGCATCGTGAAGATACATGCTGGTAAGAATAGCAAAAATGTAGGCCTGCAGGAATGCCACAAGGAACTCCAGGCCCGTGATAGCAACGGTCATAAACATCGCCAGGAAGGCAGGCAAGATACCCAAAAGACTACTGGCCAGCAGCGTGGCTACAAAGCCCGCAAACACTTTCAGCGCGATGTGGCCTGCGAGCATGTTGGCGAACAAACGCACCGAAAGGCTGATGGGGCGTGAGAGGAACGAGACGACCTCGATCACCACCACGAGCGGCGTCACCCAGCCGGGAATTCCGCTGGGCACGAACAACCCAAGAAACTTCATGCCATGGGCGTAAAAGCCATAGATGATGACCGTCAGGATAACCGTCAGCGCCAGCGCGAAAGTGACGATGATATGGCTGGTGACCGTGAAGAAATACGGGAACATGCCGAAGAGGTTCGCGATCAGGACGAACATGAACAATGAGAATACCAAGGGGAAGAACTTCATGGCTTCTCGCCCCGCCGCATCGCGCAGCATATTGGCTATGAACTCGTAGCTCATTTCAGCCAGCGACTGCATACGTGTGGGGATAAGACCGCGCCCGCCGGTGGATAGTAGCAGGAATGCGCAGGTGGTTGCCACCGTCACGGTCATGAACAAGGCTGAGTTGGTGAACGACAGGTTCAGACCGCCAATTTCCAGCGGGAGAATTTCGCTCAGTTCAAACTGCTTGATCGGATCGTTCGCCAAAGGATAGCCACCCAAATTCGCAGCCGCGCGCGCGGCCGTATCATCATTTGGGTCCGGCCATACCTTCCGCTCGCAAGACATTCAAGATGCCAGCGCAAAACCCGACCATCAAAAATACAATAAAGAACCACGGTAGGGTGCCGAAGACCCAGTCTAGGCCCCAGCCGATGGCGGCACCCACGACGATGCCGGCGACAAATTCCGACGCCAGCTTTGTACCCCGCGCCCAGCCCGACGCATCGGCCTGACGTTCATCGCGTTGATTTTGCTTATCTATTTCCGCGTTTCGAGCAGCAATCTTCTCTTCCAGCGCCATGCGGCGGCGCTGCAATTCATCCATTGAAGGGTCGTCGGAATCGTTCGGCCCGGCCATTTCTACGACCAGCCGCCATTTATCGAGCGATAGAAAATATGTTTGCCGATGCGGGTCAGACGCGTCATTTTGCGCGCCCAGCGAGGTCGTACATAAGTAGCATGGTAGTGCGTGGACGAACCAACTTCGTCGAGCCAGATTTTGCCTGAGGTGGTGGCTGCGGCCACTTCCATAATGTCATTGTATAGGCTGCGATTGGTGATCCGGTCTCGAATTCGGTCGCAGGCGAAGGAAAACTGGCAACGGTTACGCCAATTGCGGTTCTGATAAACCACGCCGCATACCGAGCCAGGAAAAGCAGGGTTGCGTACGCGATTTAGAATCACCTGCGCCACCGCAACCTGCCCACGCACCGGTTCGCCGCGCGCTTCAAAATAGATGCCTTCGCCCAGACATTTCTGCTCTTTGGCGGAGAAGGTGTGCACGGGCAGCGTGTTCCTCACCCAGCCATGATCACGTTTGCCCTGGGGCGGCACGAAACGACGGGGCTCCTTCGGCTCCAGAAGAATCGCATCGAAGGGCGAGTCGCTGGCATAGTCCGGTTTGGGGGCAAAGCCGGTCACATATTCATCGCCCGGACCGGTGACCAAGCTGGCCAGCATGGTGGGCACGGCTTCACGTGCACGCTGGATCGGCGCTTCCTTGATGTGGAAGGTGCCCGCCACCTGAATTTTCTCATCGGCGGAGAGCGCTTGGCCTCTTTTGCCAACATTTCCTTTTAGGGTTGCGTCAGGCACGAAATGCGCCACCGCCTTCGATGCCGTATCAGCCTCACGGAGCAGGGACGCCGACTTCATGAGCGAGCCGGCACGAAAGACCGGCGGAGCCTGGTCCTGCAACCGCTGGATGACGCGATCACCCTTGATGGCGTCATTGGGGCGTTGAGGGCCAAGGCCCGTGCCGGCAACGCCTTGGATCGCAATTGAAGCATCACCATCCAGTGTAAGCCCACGACCGGACTTGCCCCGCACGGATCCGGTTGTGGAGGCATCAGCATTGCGCAAATCGAATGTGGCAGCATGCACCGAACCGGACGGGGCAGCGGTGACCACATGGGTCCAGCGCTCAGCTTCAGTCATGTTTGCAAGCACACGGGCGGCGGCATCCTGATGCGCAACAGGCTGGGCAAGAAACACAAAAAGGACGGAAGACGCGGCACCGACCTTGAGATGATCGAGGCGCAGCTTAGGACGCGTGGCTAACCCACGGAAGCCTGGCGTACGGAAAGACGGGTATTGAACCTTGGGCACGAACAACTCCAAACACGATATTCGGTCGACCGTGGTTGAGAATAAATCGGTAACCCTAATTGCCGGTAAACGCGGCGAAGAGATGGTTCAGCCGTGACGAAGTCTTGGCGGCCAAAGTTTTTGAACCAATCACGGCCCAATGAGCTGACACCGTAAGACCGGTGCTAATTGTTGCGCTTTTTGCGGTTCGCATATGGGTTGTCAGCCTTGCGCATATACAGCCGAATGGGCGTGCCAAGCAGGTCAAAATCATTGCGCAGCCCGTTGATCAAATAACGCGAGTAAGCCGTTGGCAGGCCCTCCGAGCGCGAGCAGGACGCCATAAAGGTCGGCGGGCGGGTCTTGGCTTGGGTCATGAATTTAAGCCGGATGCGGCGACCGCCCACGGCTGGCGGCGGATGGTGGTAAATTTGATAATCCAGCCATTTGTTCAGCCGTGCCGTCGAAATACGCCGGTTCCACGTGGCGTATGACGAGAAAATCGAGTCCATCAGTTTGTCGAGACCCGAGCCAGTCTGACCAGAAATCGGCACGGCACGCACACCGCGCACCTGGGGCAGCAGACGCTCGGTTTTCTCGCGCAGTTCAGCCAGATGGGCCTGGCGATCTTCAATTAAATCCCACTTGTTGAAAGCCAGAACCAAAGCGCGCCCCTCGCGCACCACCAGATCGGCAATTTGCAGGTCCTGTTTTTCAAACGGGATCGTTGCGTCCAATACCACCACAACAACTTCGGCAAATTTGATTGCGCGCAGCCCGTCGGCCACGCTCAGCTTTTCCAGCTTTTCGCTCACCCGGGCCTTGCGGCGCATGCCGGCCGTATC
>JBCDIB010000187.1:0-5308 GCA_038749385.1 Pseudomonadota bacterium
AGCCCAATACACGCTGCTGCGCGTCCTTGGTCACCAGCGGCCCCATTTCGGCTTCGGGGTCCGTGGCGGGACCGATCTTGAGGCTTTCGACTTTGGGTTTGAGCGCGGCGACCAGCTTGTCGGCGGTTTCCTCGCCCACTGGCACGGCAACGGAGATGGCCATGCACCGCTCGCCGGCGGAGCCGTAGCCCGCACCCATCAGAGCATCCGCCGCCTTGTCCATGTCTGCGTCGGGCATGATCACCATGTGGTTTTTGGCGCCTCCTAGCGCCTGCACACGCTTACCTGCTGCGGTGCCGGTGGCGTACACATATTCGGCGATCGGCGTGGAGCCGACAAAACTCACAGCTTTCACATCGGGGTGCTGCAGGATCGCGTCCACACATTCCTTATCGCCGTGCACAACGTTCAGCACGCCGTCCGGGAATCCCGCTTGTTTGAACAGTTCGTAGGCCAGCATGACGGCAGACGGGTCCCGTTCGGACGGCTTGAGGACATAGGTGTTCCCGCATGCGATCGCCATCGGGTACATCCAGAGCGGAACCATGGCCGGGAAGTTAAACGGCGTGATGCCCGCCACCACGCCAAGCGGTTGGCGGTCACCGATCGTATCAATGCCCGGACCAACATTGCGCGAAAACTCACCCTTGAGAAGATTGGGGATTCCGCAGGCGAATTCCACCACCTCGATACCGCGGGCGACTTCGCCCTTGGCGTCTTCAAAGGTCTTGCCGTGCTCCTCCGAGATGGCGTGGGCCAGCTCGTCGACATTCTCATTGAGCAGCTGATTGAACTTGAACATGTAGCGCGCGCGCTTGAGCGGCGGCATATTCGCCCACGCAGGCAGCGCTGCCTTTGCGGCTTCCACGGCGGCGTTCAGCTCGTCAGTTGTGGACAAGGGCAGTGTCGCCACCGGCTCTCCCGTTGCGGGGTTGAACACCTTTTGGCTGCGGTCGGAACTTGAGGTGACTAGTTTGCCGCCAATGGCATTCTGAATGGTCTTCATAAGGCGTTCTTTCGGTGGTCGTCCGCGCTACCGCGCTGTTTGGTGTCGATGCCGAAACTGTTCGGCAAAACTTGACTGTCTGGTCAAAAGCGAGCCTATGAAAGCACTATGGACCGGTCAAGCAGCCTTACCCTTTCTACCGCAAAAGCGCCCGCAAAAGGCCGCAGCCGCATTCAGACCATCAAGCGCAAAGCCATCTGCGATGCGGCGCTAGAGGTTTTTGCCGCCGAGGGCTATCGCGGCGCATCGGTGGAGCGCATCGCCGAGCGGGCGAACATGTCCAAAACCAATTTACTCTATTATTTTCCCACCAAAGAAGACGTGTACCGCGAGGTTTTGGAGCAAACGGTGGAAGGCTGGCTTGAGCCTTTCGAGGCAATTGCCGCCGATGGCGAACCCGTGGAAGAATTGCGCCGCTACATCACGGTGAAGCTGGCCATGTCAGCGGACAATCCCGAGGGCTCGCGGCTATTCTCCAACGAAATTCAGCGCGGCGCACCTCTCATGCTGGAATTTTTGGAAACGCGTCTCAAAACCTTGGTGGATGACAAATGCGCCATTATCCGCCGCTGGATAGACGAAAAGCGCCTGGCGCCGATAGATCCGTACCATCTGATTTTCACCATTTGGGCGACGACCCAGCATTATGCCGATTTCGAGGTGCAGATCGGTGCCATTATGGGCGCTCAGGCCGGAAAGCCCGGCTTTCAGGACCAGGCTGCCCATGCGGTTCTGTCGATCATCTTGAACGGCATTCGACCGAAAGATGAACCCTTTGGCACCGCTTTGTGATTGTCAATTTTGGTCATCTTTCGATAACCCTATCGCCACGCACTTGCTGATCACGTCTCAATCTGGGAACTTTTGGCCGACAAAGCCATTTCGCCTTCGGCGGTCGCAAAACGGCCACGGATTGAAGGCACCTGTCAGAGGCTCCTTCGGATCAGCCTTAGTGAGCGCGCGCAATGTGGATGCGCGGCTAGAGAGTAAGTTGATTTCAGTTTCATCTCATAAAATCCGGCTTTATCCAATATTGGCCAAACAAGTTTCGCTATGCCTCGTCTTTGCGATAGCGGGTGCGTTTATTTTTGCGCCGGTCGCTCCTGCCAATGCGTTTGAGCTTTTCGGACGCTGCCTTTGGGGAGAGTGTCCCGACGCCAAAGAACGTGCGTTGGCGGATGGTATTCTGGATCCGACATCATATTCGGTGACATTGGACGTTGCTGAGGATGAGGGCTCCGATTTGGAGAAGCTGGTAAAGGGCGCGTCAGAGCTTTGGAATGACCGTGATACCCCCGCCTCGGGCTCGGCCGGCCTATTGAACAAGGCACGAGGGGACTATCGCACCATATTGGCCGCGCTCTACAATGACGGCCGTTACGGTGGTGCGATCTCTATCACTTACCAAGGGCAGGAGGTGTCGGGACTGCCGCTAACCACCGAACTGCCAGATGGTGCCGAAATTGTGGTGTCGGTGACGCCGTCTGACCAATATAGGTTCGGTACTGCGGTGGTTGAAAACGCGCCCCAAACCACTTCTGCCGGGCGACCATTCGGGCTGGAACTGGCAAATGAAGGTTATGTCTCCGGTGAAATAGCAAAAGCTGGAGCTGCAAACCGGGCCGGCCGTTTGGCGGTCGAGGGCTGGCGCGCGCAGGGCTATGCAAAAGCACGCATTGCAGATCGACAGTTCACAGCGCGGCACCCGGATCAAGAGTTGGATGCCACCATCACCGCCGAGCCCGGACGGCTGGCGAGATATGGCGAGACCAATGTCACCGGGACCGAGCGCATGAACGCGGCCTTTGTCGCCAGACAAGCAGCACTTCGTCCGGGCGATGTTTATAATCCCGAAGACCTAAAACGCGCCCGCGCCAGATTGCAAAGGCTCGGCGTCTTAGACTCCTACCGCGTGGTGGAAGCTGATGAAATCGGCCCAAATGGCGTGCTGCCGCTTACGCTTAACGTGAAAGAGCGAAAGTTGCGCCGCATCGGCGTTGGGGCCACGGTGTCAACCATCGATGGTTTGAGCGCCGAGGCCTTCTGGCTGCATCGCAATCTATGGGGTCGCGCGGAGCGTTTGCGCTTTGACGGCAAGATTTCCGGAATTGGCACCACCTTTGCGCCGGACAAATTGGATTATCTGCTGTCCGCCACCATGGTTCTGCCCGGACGCTTTCATCCTGATCTCGACCTGACGCTCGGTGCGGTGGCAGAGCGCGAGGTGCTCGACACTTATACGGCGACTAAGGCGGAGACATATCTCGGCGCCGACTTCTTCGCCACGGAGCGCTGGACGCTCAATGGCAAGGCATATGCCAGCTATGGCCGTTACAACGACGCCTACGGCATTCGCGATTTTGGTATCGTGGGCGTCACAGGCGGCGCTGAATATGATAGCCGCGATGATAAGCTGGATCCGACGCAGGGTTTTTACGCAACAGCTCAACTCTCGCCCTTCTACGAGTGGAAATTTGGCAACTTTGCCGTCAAGGCGGAGGGGGAGGGGCGTGTATTTTTCGGGCTTGGCGCTGAGGATCGCACAGTGATCGCAGCGCGGATCAAGGCCGGCATTATCGCCGGCGCTCCGCTGTCTCAATTGCCTTCCGACACAACTTTTCTTGCTGGCGGCGGTGCCTCAGTGCGCGGCTTTGCCTACCGCTCCATCGGTGTTGATGGCCCGGGCGGAGAAACCGTTGGTGGCCGCTCATTACTGGAAACTTCGGTTGAGGTGCGGCAAGGAATTACTGAAAATATTGGGCTTGTTGGCTTTGTCGACGTGGGAACCGTTGGCTCCGGGGCGTTGCCAGACTTCAACGACAATCTGAGAGTAGGGGCCGGCCTTGGCCTGCGATACAAGACCGGCCTTGGCCCCATTCGACTTGATGTGGCCGTACCTGTTGTGCGCAAGGCTGGCGACAGCAATTTCGGAATTTACGCTGGAATAGGGCAGGCCTTTTGATGCGCTATTATCTCTCCGGAATTTTGGTCTTCGCGGCGACCCTTTTCGCCAATGCATTTTTTGTGAGTACTCCCGCGATTGCGCAGGACAGTGAAGCCGAAGAAAAAGGCCGGCTTGTCCGCTTTGTCGAAGAGCAGATCTCCTCGCCCAACATGCAGATCAGCCTCAATGGGCTCGCTGGTGCCCTATCTTCTGATGTCAGCCTCAGCTCCATCACGATTGCCGACGAGAATGGCATTTGGCTCACCCTGACCAATCCGCGGCTGGTTTGGAGCAGGTCAGCCCTGCTACGCGGTCGCCTTGAAGTGGAAAGTCTTACGGCGGCGGAACTGGAAGTCACCCGCACGCCTGCCGCCGACGAAAGCCTGCCGGATGCGGAGGCAAGCGGCTTCTCAATTCCTGAATTGCCGGTGGCCGTGCAGGTGCAGCAGTTGCAGCTTGATAGGGCGTTTTTTGGCGAAGCGGTGTTTGGGCTGGAGGCAACTCTGTCCCTTAACGGTCGTTTTGCGCTTGCGGACGGCAATCTGGACACAGAACTTGCGATCGAACGGCTCGATGGGCCCGGCGGCTCCCTTGGATTGTTGGCCAAATACAATGCCGCTGAGGCGGAACTTGAGACCGACATCACACTCAGCGAACCGGCCGGTGGTGTCCTGGCAAACTTGCTGTCCATCCACGATCAGCCCGCCATCGCCTTGTCCATCTCAGGCGGCGGCCCGGTGGAGGACCTCCAGCTGAACCTGGGACTTGATGCGGACAATGCCCGCGTTCTCGATGGACGTTTAGAATTGGATGACGGCTTTCTGTCTTCCGACATCGGTGGCAATTTTGAGCTCGAAGGCGCACTGTCAACGCTGCTGGCACCGGACCAGCGAGCGTTCTTCGGTGATAATTCGCGCATCGCCGTGCAGTTCGAAGTGCCGTCAGATGGCGGCTTCGTCGTCGAGCAATTGACATTGGACAGTGGTGCCATGTCTGCCAATGGCCGGATTATACGACAGGCTGACGGTTTCATTTCGCTGGTTGACCTGACCGCCAATCTCGCGCTGCCCGATGGCATGCCGGTGGTGCTCCCGGGGCAAGCCCCGAGCCCCAGCCTGAGTGACGCTGCGCTCACATTGCAGTTTGATGCGGCACAATCTGACCGATGGACGACGCAATTGCAGGTGCGTGATTTGCGCACGCAACAGGCAATCGTTCCGGCATTGACCTTGAACGGTGGGGGCGTCGTCAGCGCTGCAGATGCAAATGCCGGTCGTACCGTCACATTTGATGTGGATGCGAGCGCCCAAGGCATCGACGCAGCTGAGGCAGAACTTCAGGACGCTTTGGGTGACGCC
>JBCDIB010000188.1:0-5300 GCA_038749385.1 Pseudomonadota bacterium
GCCGACGATCAACGTCATGTGCAGCCCGGATATTGCTAGAATATGAGCCATTCCGGAGGCTCGCAGGCTTTCATTTGTTTCGTCGGAGATCGCTTGCCGCTCGCCAGTTATCAATGCCACGGCCACGTGCCCCGCTTCGCCGGGCAGTCCTTCGCGAATGCGCGCTGCTAGCACCGACCGCAGCTGGGATTGGATGATCTTAGCCTGCATCATCCAGCTGAGCGCCACCGGGTCGGCATCGGTCGCCAACTCAAATGTCCCCATGGAGAAGCCAAGGGCGCCTCGCCCTTCAAAATAGTGCCCGAAGCCAAAATCATAGCCTCCGGGATAAGCCGGGCCGGTGTGTGGCATAAGACGTGCAAGACCGGTCACCGTTGCGCCGGCTGGCAGAAGAGCTTCCTGCCGCAGAACCAATCGAACTTTTTTTGGCAGGGTTTTCGCATCTGCACGCTCGGCAGAATGCAGCAACAAGTCCACGCGCTGACGGCCATCTGCTCGCAATTCGGCAAACAATACTGTCGCCGTTACCCGTACGGTTACCGGCTTGGCCAGCATTGGTGACTGCACCTTGAGCACCTGCAATTGTGCCAATACCGCACCTGCAAGCAGCAAACAGCCTGCTGCGGCCACTCGCATGCCAGTTAAACCACCCCGCGCCCGGGTGCGCAGGAAAAGCGCCAGCAGCAAGATGAGTGTGGCCAACATAACACCCAGGGCCGGCTCCCGTGGCAGATGAAAGTAGCCGATGATGCCAGCTGCAAATGTACCGACGGCAACGGCCGCTCTAGCGTCAGGATCCACACGCAAAGCACCCCGTAGCCAGTGCGCGGCAGTTTCCAGCTGACCCAGGAGCCGCTGCCCTTCACCCGCTGATTGGTAATTGGCCGCCCAACCCTCGGTGCTTAGGTCGTCGTTTTTTGCATCCACCGACAAGTGGTTAGACGCCCCATCCAGCGGCCCGCGGTCATCGCGGTGCGCCGGCAACCAAACATCTTCGTCTCTGGCTTTATTCGGCGGTTGGGCCATGGGGTTGTTTGTGCAGCGGGCGCGCCGCTTCCTGTTCAATTCAGGTGCCATCATGTTACAGGAACCGCAGACAGTCGAATCTGCGGCATAAGCCAGATGCGCACCCTCAAATCAGGATTTGAAATGAACGACAGCACTGATGCTTCACGTCCGGTAATCACTCGCTTTGCACCTTCCCCGACAGGCTTTTTGCACATTGGCGGCGCACGTACTGCGTTGTTCAATTGGCTTTTTGCCAAGAAGCATGGCGGCAAAATGCTACTGCGTATCGAAGACACGGATCGGGCGCGCTCAACCGAAGAAGCAACAGCCGCGATCCTCGACGGCCTGTCTTGGATGGGTTTGCAGTGGGATGGCGAGCCGGTTTCGCAATATGGCAATGCGCAGAAACACCGTGCAGTCGCAGAAGAATTGCTGGCTAAGGGCGCCGCTTACAAGTGCTTTGCCACCCCGGAAGAATTGGCCGAGATGCGTGAGCAGGCGCCGGCAGATGGCCGCCCGCCGCGCTATGATCGCCGGTGGCGTGACCGTGACGAAGCCGAGGGCGGCGACAAACCCTTTGTTGTGCGCATAAAGGCGCCAATCGAAGGCGAAACACTCATTGATGATAAAGTGCAGGGCGAAGTGCGCTTCCCAAATGATGCGCTGGACGATTTTGTACTTCTTCGCTCCGATGGATCACCAACATACATGCTTGCGGTTGTGGTGGACGACCGCGAGATGGGCGTCACCCATATCATTCGCGGCGATGATCATCTGACGAACGCTGCGCGTCAGGCCCTGATCTATAATGCGATGGGGTGGGAAGTGCCTGTTATGGCGCATATCCCCCTGATTCACGGCCCCGATGGGGCCAAGCTGTCCAAACGACACGGGGCTTTGGGTGTCGAGGCTTACCGCGCCATGGGCTATCTGCCCGTCGCACTGCGAAATTATCTTGTGCGCCTGGGGTGGGCCCACGGCGACGAAGAGATCATCTCACCAGAAGATATGCTGTCGTGGTTTGGCTTTGACGGGATGAACAAGGCAGCAGCACGTTTCGACTTCCAAAAACTGGAAGCGCTGAACGGCAATTGGATTCGCCAAAGTGACGACCGAGAATTGCTAGATTATCTCCTTGCGACTGGCCCGGAACTGGACGGAGAGCACAGTTTCGCGGGCCCAGTGAGTGAAACGCAAAAAGCTCATATCCTTGGCCTGATGACGGGTTTGAAAGAGCGCGCCAAAACGATGGTGGAGCTTGCAGAAGCAACGAATTTCCTGTTCGCCGAGCGACCGATCATCATGGAACCCAAGGCGGAGAAGTTTCTGGCGGAGGGTGGACGCGAAGCAGTTGCCGCCCTGCTGCCCGACTTGGAGAAGCTGTCGGAATGGACTGCCGAAACCATAGAGGCAGCAGTGCGCGCGCATATCAATGCTGCCGGTTTGAAGCTTGGTAAAGTTGCGCAGCCGCTGCGCTGCGCTGCCACAGGCAGCACAACTTCGCCCGGTGTGTTCGATGTTCTCGCTTCGCTGGGGGCCGAGGAGTGCTTGGCACGCCTGCGCGATCAGGCAGCACAACAATAAAGCCGCACGTTATGGACTAAACGACTGGCAACCATGGACTTTGGGCGAACTTGCGGGCGCAGGCACCAGCGGGTAAGCCCAGAACAACCCGACCGCCGCCAACGCGCGGCAGCTGCAGCATGGCTGCGGCCATTCCGACAGGAGCATCTGCATGAGCGACGACGCAGCAAAACTCGTCATCGGTGACAAAAGCTACGATCTGCCAAAATACGGCGGCAGTACCGGGCCGGACGTCTACGACATCACCAAATTCTACGCCGAAACCGGCGCTTTCACCTTCGACCCAGGCTTCACATCCACCGCCGCCTGCGAAAGCGGCCTGACATTCATTGATGGCGGCAAGGGCATCTTGTTGCACCGCGGTTACCCAATCGACCAGCTTGCAGATGAGGGTGACTTCCTCGAAACCTGCTATCTGCTCCTATATGGCGAGCTGCCATCTGCCGATCAAAAGGCAGAATTCGATTCTTTGGTGACACGGCACACCATGCTTCACGACCAGATGCGCTCACTATTTGAAGGCTTTCGCCGCGACGCGCATCCGATGGCAATTATGGTCGGCGTCGTGGGCGCTCTGTCCGCATTTTATCACGATTCCACAGACATTACCGATGCGCGGCAACGCGAGATTGCATCCATTCGCCTGATCGCGAAGATGCCGACCATTGCGGCCATGGCTTACAAATATTCCGTTGGCCAACCATTCGTCTATCCGCGCAACGATCTGGGTTACGCGGCCAACTTCCTGAACATGTGCTTTTCGGTGCCGTGCGAAGATTATGAGGTGTCGCCCACCCTCGCCCGTGCCATGGACCGTATCTTCATCCTGCACGCGGACCACGAGCAAAACGCTTCGACATCGACAGTGCGCCTCGCCGGCTCTTCCGGCGCAAACCCATTTGCATGCATTGCCGCCGGGATCGCATGCCTTTGGGGCCCAGCCCATGGTGGCGCCAATGAAGCAGCGTTGAACATGCTCCAGGAAATCGGATCTGTGGACCGCATTCCAGAATATGTTCAGCGCGCAAAAGACAAATCTGATCCGTTCCGCCTGATGGGCTTCGGCCACCGCGTTTATAAGAACTACGATCCGCGGGCAAAGATCATGCAGACCACCTGCCACGAGGTGCTGCAGGAACTGGGCATCAAAGACGATCCAATGTTGGAAGTCGCAATGGAACTGGAGCGCATTGCCCTGACGGACGAATATTTCATCCAGAAGAAGCTCTATCCGAACATCGACTTCTATTCAGGCATCACTCTGCGCGCCCTCGGCTTCCCGCCGGAGATGTTCACCGTGTTGTTCAGCCTTGCCCGGACCGTTGGCTGGATTGCCCAGTGGAAAGAAATGATCGAGGACCCGAAACAGAAAATTGGTCGTCCGCGCCAGCTCTACACCGGCCCGACACACCGCGACTACGTGCCTGTTTCTGACAGATAGCTACCAGTTGGCGGCCTTGCGCAGTGCGCTGGCCGCCAATTCAGACGGCGGTAGGTCAGTGTCCGCCACCTTCCAAAGACGCCTGAAGCCGCTGACCTGTCGGTCGCGTGCCGGTCCATAGGCTAGAAGCGGCGCGACTTCACGCAGCAACCTCTCTGGCTTGGCATACTCCCCCACACATTCCGGTATCAGCACCTCATCAAGCATGAGGTTTGGCAGGTTTACGGACCAGCTGGTGATCAGCTTGCCAACCTGACGTTCCACTTCGGACGCCTGATAGAAAATCGCGTGGGGTAGCTGTGCAAGAGCTAGCTCCAACGAAATCGTACCAGATGTTGCCAGGGCTGCATGGCTTCCATCGAAGGCTACACGCCTGGCATCGTCACCAACCACCACTTCTACTGCAGATGACACGGATAATCGCGCCGAATGCAATATCTCTCGGACCTGTGCCTCTCGCTTTGCCAACGTGGGCAGAATGAATTTTATATCGTGGTTTTCTGCTAGTCTTTGCGCAACATGAAGAAACGCTGGAAGAGACCGAGCGATCTCGGCTTGGCGCGAGCCCGGCAATAGCAGCACGGTTTTGGGCTCGTCCTCAGCGATTTGCGCTGGTTCGCGCCCGCGCCACGCGTTCAACTCGACAGTTAGAGGATGGCCGACATATGTGCCCGTAGGACCGTTCAATCTTTTCAGCACCTCCGGCTCGAAGGGCAGCAGGCACAAAATATGATCTACATAGCGAGCCATCTTTTTTGCCCGACCGGGTCGCCACGCCCAAACGCTCGGGCATACATATTTGACGATCGGAATATGCGGTGCGCGTTTACGCACCCGCTTTGCAACTTGCGCACAGAACTCTGGGCTGTCGACCAGCAAAACGGCATCCGGTTGCCGCGCTACAATATCATCCGCAACCATTCCGATGCGGCGGACTAGACTTGGTAGGCGCTTGAGAGCCGGGCCAATGCCCATGACCGATAGTTCGTCGATTTCAAACAAGGTTTGAAGGCCGTGGGCCTGCAGTCTCGGCCCGCCTAGGCCAATTGCCTGGACAGTCAGAATATCATGGCTATTTAGCGCTTGCACAATAGCTGCGCCTAAAGCGTCCCCGGAGGGCTCTCCAACCACGAAGTAGAGATTTCGCTTGGTCTTTTCAGCCATGTCGATCCCGCTTCATCGGAAAACCCCACAGGGCGATGCCGCTAACGTTGGCCGTCTCTATCAGGCGCTTCTCGCCCAAAATTATCGTCCGCCCCTGCTCGAC
>JBCDIB010000189.1:0-5278 GCA_038749385.1 Pseudomonadota bacterium
CACGCACATAGACACGCCGGAGATATACGTTGCCCATTCGGGGCAGGGGCTGAACGACCTCAGCCAGAAACTCCATGCCTATGTGCGCAAGCACATTTTGCATTTTCCGGACAAGGCGAAACCGCGGCCGGTGACGGTGAACACATGGGAAGCTCTGTATTTCGACCATCAACACCATAAGCTGACCGCATTGGCAGACGCTGCGGCGGATATTGGCGCAGAGCGGTTTGTTCTGGATGATGGATGGTTCGTCGGGCGAGACGACGATACGAGCAGCCTTGGGGACTGGTTTGCAGACCCGCAGAAATATCCTGATGGGCTGGAACCATTGGCCAAATATGTGCGCGACCTGGGTATGGAGTTTGGCCTTTGGGTTGAGCCGGAAATGGTGAATCCGTCATCTGAGTTGTACCGTAATCACCCCGATTGGGCGCTTGGTCTGGGAAACTATCCTGTCTTGCTCGGCCGTAACCAATTGGTGCTGGACCTGACGAACCCGGCTGTGACCGACTATCTGTTTGAGCGCCTGGACACTCTCGTGCGGGATCACCAGGTGTCTTATCTCAAATGGGACATGAACCGCGATCTTGTGTTGCCGGGAGACTCTTCCGGCAAAGCAGCGGTGCACCGCCAGACATTGGCGCTCTACGCCCTGCTGGACAGGCTGGGTGAAGCGCACAATGACCTTGAGATCGAAAGCTGTGCATCGGGCGGCGGCCGGGTCGACTATGAGATACTCAAGCGCACGCACCGCTTCTGGACGTCGGACTCAAATGATGCAGTGGAGCGGGTGCGCATTCAAAACGGGTTCAGCTATTTCTTCCCACCGGAAGTTATGGGCGCACACATTGGGCCGGCCTGGTGCCACACAACAGGGCGCGGCTTCCATGCCGACTACCGGGCGCTGGTGTCCAGCTATGGCCACATGGGTGTTGAGGCCGATCTGACAAAAATGGACGACCATGACCGCGAAATTATTCGCAAAGCCATCAAGGACCATAAGGCGGACCGAGACCTTTGGCACTCCGGCACCTTCCACCGGGTGCGGACGGTCGATCCAAACTTGATTGGTGCGTTGACGGTTGGGCGCGATCAGATGAAGGCCAGGCTGGCCCTGATGCAGATCGACCGTCCCAGGGCCACGGTGCCGCCGGTCATTTCAATACCCGGCCTCGACCCGCACCAGCTTTATTGCGTCACGCTGCAAACCATCAACCAGACCGTGCGCGATGCTAACCGCAGGTTTGATCATCCATTGTTCGGACAGGGGTTCAAGCTGCGGGGGGCTGAGCTTGAGAATGTTGGCGTGGGATTGCCGTCACTTTATGCGCAATCCGGCCTTGCCCTATCTATAGATGCCGTCAACGCTTAGCGGCGTGATTTCAAAGGAGACTGATATGGAACTGAATGCCATTTTCCCTGACCTGAAGGGCAAGCATGTCTTCATCACCGGCGGCGGCTCTGGGATCGGTGGGTCGCTGACCGAAGGTTTTGTGCGGCAAGGCTCAAATGTGGGGTTCAACGGCCTGTCTGACCACGAACCCTTCGCGCAGCAAATGCGGGATATTGGGCCCGGCGACGCCCACTATATTGAAGCTGACAATCGCGATATCGACGCACTTTATGCAGCTATGGATGAAGCCATTGCCAAGTTCGGCCCCATCGATGTGATGGTCAACAATGCCGCGCGGGACGATCGCCATGGCTTGCAGGAATGGGATGTGGAAGACTGGGACAACTCCATCTTCACCAATCTGCGCCCACAGCATTTCACCGCGAAAAAGGTTGCGCCTTCCATGCAAGAGCGCGGCGGCGGTGTGATCATCAATCTGTCGTCCATCAGCTACATGATGGGCAATGCGGGCTACCCCGCCTACGTCTCCGCCAAGGCGGGGATCACCGGTCTCACACGGGGGCTGGCACGCGAATTGGGACCACACAATATTCGCGTCAACGCTGTCATGCCGGGCTGGATTTTCACCGAGCGCCAGGAAGAAAAGTGGGCAACACCGGAAGGCGTCGCCGCCCAGATCGACCGGCAATGCCTCAAGCGTAAATTGATGCCGATCGATATGGTGGAGCCGGTTCTGTTCCTTGCTTCCAAATCGTCGGGCGCCATGACAAGCCAAAGCGTTATCGTCGATGGCGGCGTGGTGTTTGGTGCCTGATGGCTGATGAAAGAAATGACGTGAACACCGCATGGCTGGCCGTCGATTGGGGCACCAGCAATCTACGCGTGTGGGCTATGGCGGATGATGGCTCAGTGCTCGACGCCATGACTTCGGACAGGGGCATGTCCGGGCTGACATCTGATCAATATGAAGACGTGCTTGTGAAGCTGGCGGGATCACACATCCAAAGCGCTGCCGCACACACTCCTTTGCCTGTAATCATATGTGGCATGGCTGGTAGTCGTAGTGGCTGGTCCGACGCCGGCTATATAGATGCACCGGTCCATGTAGGGGCGTTGTCCGGCTCTGGCGTTTCGGTGAGCACAAAAGATGAGCGGATTGCAGTTCGTATCCTGCCCGGCCTTCGCCAGATGGATCCACCCGATGTGATGCGGGGGGAAGAGACTCAATTGGCCGGGTTTGCCGCCAGCCACCCGACATTTCGCGGACAGGTCTGTTTGCCCGGTACCCATTCCAAATGGGTTCGGTTTGAAAACGGCCACATAAGCCAATGCCAAACCGTTATGACCGGCGAGTTTTTTGCCCTTCTGGCCGAACAGTCCATCCTCAGCCATTCGATTGCGTCGCTTGGCGATATCTCTGGCGATTTGCCCAAGGGAGCTTTTCTGGAAGGTGTGGAACTTGGGTACGAAAGTGCCGGCGGTGCCTTTGCGCATTTGTTCGCCCTCCGCGCCGGTGATCTGGTGGGGGACGATCGCAACGGAACCCAACGTCTTGCGCTGCTCTCTGGTCTGCTTGTGGGGTCGGAGTTTGCCGCTGTCGGCCCAAACTCGGCCGCGCCGATCATGGTTATTGGTTCGCAGAAGCTTGGTAGCCTCTATCAGCGCGCAGCTGCTCATCTTGGGTTCGAGGCTGACTTTCTCAGCGGTGCCGATTTGGTTCTGACAGGCTTGTCCCAGGCCCGCGATAAATTTCAGCCATCGGGGTCTCAAATGCCAGAGGCCATGGTGGAAGTTACGGAAGGTGAAGCAAGCTGATGGCGCAACTCAAACACCGCAATATCATCGCCATCACGCGAGGCATCAAACCCTCTGAGGCCGCTGAGGTTGCGCTGGCCTATATGGAGGCCGGGATCACCCGCATCGAGGTGCCGCTCAACTCGCCGGACCCTTTCGCCTCCATCTCCTCCATGATCGACGCGGTGGGCAGCCGAGCTTTGATAGGGGCAGGCACGGTTCTCAACATTGGTCAGGTCGAGGAGTTGAAGGCCGCCGGAGGGCAGTTTGTGGTGTCGCCCAATGCCAATCCTGCAGTTATCGCGGCCACCAAGGCAGGAGGCATGGAAAGCTGGCCGGGTGTCATGACGCCGACTGAATGTTTCAGCGCTCTAGATGCGGGCGCGGACGGTCTGAAACTGTTTCCTGCAAACCTTATTGGACCCGGTGGCGTCAAAGCCATGCGCGCCGTCTTGCCAAAGCAGGTGCCGCTTTATGCGGTGGGCGGCGTGGCAGATGCGAATTTCGCCGAATATGCTCAGGCGGGCTGCAATGGCTTTGGATTGGGGTCGAGCCTCTACAAAGCCGGCATGTTGGCCACTGAGGCAGGTGAAAAGGCCGCTGCGGCTGTAGAGGCGCATGACGCGGTGTTCGGGCCGCCGGCTTAACTGGCAGCCCCAAAACCGAAAACAGCAACTCCTAACCCGAGCAGGTAATGGCGCAGTTTCAACCACTAGCAGAGCGCACCGCTAATCGAGTGCGATCAGGAGCAAAACTCCGGTTTTGAAAGCGCACGCTATATGAATGTGAAGTCGCCAGAGTCTAGATTGCTGAGCGCCACATCCGTGAGGGTGAGCTCGAAATCGCTTGCGCCGTCGCCGTCAAAATCGACCTCCAGTTGCTTTGTGGCATCGTCAAAACGCGCTTCGGTGTTGCCACCCGCGGTGAAGGCATTGGAAGCATCGCCAAGGAAGCTGAAACTGCCTGTTTGCAGACCCGAAAAAAACAGCACTTCACTGTCATCTGTTGCATCAAAGTCCATGATGGTATCGCCGCCCTCATTGGCTGCGGAGTAGAAAAACACATCGCTGCCAAGGCCGCCATTGAGCATGTCTGCGCCTTGCCCGCCGAACAAAACATCGGCTCCGTCCTGGCTGAAGATGGTGTCATCACCATCAAGGCCGCGCAGGATATTTCCTCCGGCATCGCCGATGATAAAGTCCACGGAACGGGTTCCATTGACATCCTCGACGCCGTTGAAGCTGTCTCCGGCGCTGTCATTTGCGCCGGGCTGGGAACCGTCCAGTGCAACACGCACCCCGCCATTAAGGCTGGCGGAATAGTCCGCTGTGTCGCGTCCGGCACCGCCAAAGAAGGCGTCGGGGCCCACTCCACCGATCAGGGTGTCATTTCCATCAAAGCCAAAGAGGAAGTCACCGCCGGCCAAACCGGATATGACATTGTCATTCCCATCGCCGACGAGAAGATCGTTGAACTGGCTGCCGGTCAGGTTTTCGATACTGTCATAAATATCCCCCGTAGCATCGCCGGTGTTCAGATTTTCCATGCCGTCAAGACGGGCCGTCACGCCCACCGCAGATGTGTGGTAACTCGCCGTATCGATGCCACCCATGCCAAACAGAGCATCTGCGCCAACACCGCCGGTCAGAATATTGTTGTCATCATTTCCAACTAGCAGGTCTCCAAAATTCGAGCCTTCAAGATTTTCAATGCTATCATAGGTATCACCGGCGGCGTGGGACGTGTTCAAATCACCAAACGCATCGAGCCGTGCGGTGGTCCCCCCGATGGATGTGCGGTAGCTGGCTGTGTCTGATCCTTCACCGCCGCGCAGTTCGTCTGCACCATCGCCGCCGATCAAAATATCATCGCCGGCCAGAGCGTTGATCACATCGTCACCAGCAAGCGTGTCGATTGTATCGTCACCGTCTGTGCCGTTGACGAAGTCGTTGCCCTCACTGGGCACGCTGCTTGCCAACACTTCTTGGAGTGTGAATACGCCATCGGTGAATTCAAGGAACTCGATGTTGGTCAGCCTGTCCACTTCACCGTTGGACGAAGTAACCAATGTTTCGCCTTCAGACCAACCGGGAGAGAAAGTGAAGCTGCCGCGCAGATCGCCGAAGCGAG